>DASVSK010000425.1:0-8186 GCA_036388135.1 Pyrinomonadaceae bacterium
GTCGGGCGAGGAGACCGGGGCGACGCTTCTGGCGCTCGACTCGGTGGACGCCGGGATAGGCGACACCGTGCTCGTCGTGCAGGAGGGCTGGGGCGCTTCGACCGCGGCCACGGGCGAACAGGGCGCGGCCATCGACTCGGCCATCATCGGCGTCGTCGACCGCGTAGACCTCCTCGAAGAAGAGACTTCTAAACGTCAGAGATGAGCAGCAGCAGCGAGCAGGACAGGGTGCGGGAGTTGGCCGAGCGCGTCGCGCGCCGGCTGGCCGACGCGCCGCGCGGGCCGGGCGGCGCGGGCGGCGAAGGCGGCGACGACCTCGCCGCGTTGCGCGCGAGCCTCTCCGAGATTCAGAGGCGTCTCGCGCACATCGAGTCGCACATCACGCACGGCGAAGACTGTGCGGGCGACGCGAAGCCCGCGGCGCAGACGGACGGCGCGGCGGCGCGACAGGGTTTCACTCCGGCCGCCCCGACTCAGCGCCCCGCTCCCACGCCGCAGACTCAGGCGCGCCCGACGTGGCTGAGCGGCACCTACGTCCCCGCGACCTCGCACCCGAGCCAGGAGCAGTTCGCCGGACTCGGCGAGGCCGTCTCCGAGCTGGTCGAATTTTTCGAGAACGAGAAAACCTGCACGGTCGAGCCCGGCGGCAAGTCCTGCGACCACTGCGGCCTGTGCAGCGCCCGCGGCTTCTGAAAGGGTCAGGGGTAAAGGGGAAGGGGGAAGGGATGACATGCGTCATCCCTTCCCCCTTCCCCTTTAATCCCGACCCTTCTAACTTACTTGTTCGTCCCGCCCTGGTCGCGGCGCATCGCGTTGGGGTCGATGCGGGGCGCCTGGCGCGCGCCCTCCTCAGCCTTGAAGTAGGGCTCCTCCTTGAAGCCGTACATCTTGGCCGCGATGACCTGCGGGAAGCTGCCGCGCGAGGTGTTGTAGTCCTGCACGGCCGCGTTGTAGTCCTGGCGCGAGACGTTGACGCGGTTCTCCGTCCCCGACAGCTCGTGCTGCACGTTCATGAACAGCTCGCTCGAACGAAGCAGCGGGTAGGTCTCCTGCAAGGAGAGCAGGCGTCCGACCGTCCCGCCGAAGCTGTTGGCCGCGTCGATGACGGCCTGCCTCTGCTCGGGCGTCTTGTCGCCGTCCTCGCCCTGCGGCGCAGCGCCCGTGGCGTTGATGAGCCGCGAGCGCGCCTCCGCGATCTGGCCGAAGACCTCCTGCTCCTGGATGCCGGCCGACTGCGCGGCCGCGACTAGGTTCGGCACTAGGTCGGCGCGGCGCTGGAGCTGGCTCTCGACGTCGGCCCACGAGCGCCGCACGTTCTGCTGCTTCGAGACGAGCGTATTGTAGCCGCAGCCGCTCGACGCGAAAGCGACGAAGGTGACGAGCGTCAGCAGCAACACCCTTCTTGTTTTCATCATACTCCTCCTCAAATCTGACGATGCCGCCGCGGGGCGTGAGCCCGCGGTCAAAAAACTACCCTTCACTTGAAATTTCCAGACGGTCGACCGCCTCGATGACCCGCTCGATCTGCGCCATGTAGGTCGCGAACAGTTCGTCCGCCTCGCGCTCGCCGAGCCCGTGCCCGCCGCCCTCGCGCAGCGCGAAGACGCGCTCGAAGACCGCGCCGTCGAGCCCGAGCCGGCGCGTGGCCGCGCGCACGATGTCGTGTTTGAGCACAGGCGGCTGCTCGCCGTGCAGCAGCAGGACGGGCGCGAACAGCGAGGCGAAGCTCGAAAGGCTGTCGCTCATCAGGTCCCGCAGCCGACCCGCGGAGGCCGACGCGGGGATGTAGAGCCGGCGCAGTTGGATGAGCTTGCTGCGCAGCTCGTACTCGGTCTGGTGGCGCAGGTTCCTGTCTGAGAAGCTGAAGCCCTCGAAGGGGTCGCCGCCGTAGAGCACGACGCGCGCGCGCTCCATCTGGTGAAACTCGACGGGGAAGACGTCGGCCGCGTCGCGCAGCTCCGCGAAGGTGAAGTAGACCGGGAGCGGGTGGCCGAGCCTCTGCCACTCGCGCATCGGCGGCTGCGCCTGCCGCAGGTCCTCCGGCGTGATGCGGTGGAGCGCGATCAGGAGGTTGTAGTCCGACGCCAACTGCACGAAGTCGCCCGACGCCGCCGACCCGTACAGCACCACCGACGCCAGGTTGTCCCCGTGCGTCGCCTTCAGGTCGCCGATCAACTGGCTGAAAGCCTCCTGCGCCACTCTATTCGCCATCACTGTCTCCGAACTCTGAACCCTGAACCCCGAACTCCGAACCGGGCCGCCGGCTCATTCGCCACATGACCCGCTGAACCGATGAGGCAATGACTCAACCCCTTGGAGCAACGACTCGATCCGCCCCTTCATCGTTCATCGTTTAATTCACCAATCCCCGCCCGCGCCGCCGCCGCCGAAGTCGCCGCCGCCGCCAAAGCCGCCGAAGCCGCCGCCTCCGCCGCCTCCGCCGCCCCAGCCAGAGCCGCCGCCGCCACCCCAGCCACTCGAACTTTGACGCCCGCCGCCGAGCACGCTGCCTATCACGTTGGCCGCGAGGATCGAGGTCAGCAAGCCGCCGCCGCCACCGCCTCCGCCCCAGCCGCCACGCCCCCCGCGTCCGCCGCCGCCGCCGCGCATCGAGAGCAGGACGATGACGACGATGACAATCAGGCAGCAGGTGCCCAGGCCGATGCCGCTCGCCTCCCTCCCGCGGGTCTGGCGCGTACGCCGCACGGGCTCGCGGTAAGCGTAACTCTGGTCGATGCCTTCAATCTGGAAGCCGCGCTTCTGGGCCAGCGTCGCCACGGCCCCCAGCACGAAGTCGTTAATGCCCTGGCCGTAGTTGCCCTGCCTGAGCGGCGGCACGAGGCGCTGCCGCGCGATCTGCCCCGCGAGCGAGTCCGGCAGGTCGCCTTCGAGGTGGCGACTGACCTGCACCTGCCACTTGCGGTCGTTCACCGCCACGACCAGAATCAGGCCGTTCTTCTCGCCCTCCTTCGAGCCGATGCCCCAGCCGCGCGCGAGCGAAAGCGAGTATTCAAAGATGTCCGCCCCGCCCGTCGTCGGGACGGTGACGACCGCGAACTCGATGTCGGCGCGCTCCTTGAGTCGGTTAAGAACGGTCGCCAGACGCTCCTTCGTCGCCGCGTCGAGCACGCCCGCCTCGTCCGTGACGTACTTGTAGAAGCCCTCGGGCTGCGCGAGCGGGGCCTGCGTGTAGGCGCGCGGGTTCTGCGCCGTCGCGGCCCCCGCGCACGCAAAAAGCCACGCGAGCGCCATGCACGCGGCGAGCGGAGTCGAAAATCTGGTTCCGGTCAATTTCACTCTGTTATTAACGTTGAATGGTATTACGAAAATCTTGAAGGGTTGTTTTTAAACTTTACGTGCCCCGGCCCGTGCCGGCCCCCTCAGCCTTCGATTAGAAGGTGCAGCAGGTAAAAGAGCGCCACCCCGCCGAAGACGACGAGCGAGACAAAAGGGTTCCTCTTCTCCATGTGGTTGACCTCCGGGATGAGGTCGCTCGCCGCGACATACAGCGTTACGCCCGCGGAGAAGGGGAGCGCGTACGCCACCGCCTCCGCCACGCGCGACTGCAAAATCGCCACTGTCAAGACCCCCGCGAGCGTCGCGCCCCCGATAATCAGGGTCGCAGTCAGCGCCCTCCGCGCCGAACGCCCCGAAGCCAGAATGATTGAGGCGGCCGTAAAACCCTCGGGAACCTTGTGCAAAAGCACGGCCACGAAGACCAGCAGCCCGACCTTCCTGTCCACCACGAAGGCCGAGGCGACCGACGCCCCGTCGAAAAACGTGTGAATCGAGAGCCCCCCGATGGCCGTGTAGGCCGCCGAGGAGCGGACGACCGCCTCGGGGTGCGTCTCCTCGCCGAAGTGAAAATGGGGGGCGATTGTGTGTTCAAAAAAATGGATGAGCAGATACCCCGCCAGCAGAAGCGTCATCGCGCCGAGTACGCCGTGCCCCGCCTCCGCGTCTTCGCCCCCCTTTTTCGCCCACAAAACGACCACTTCCGGCAGGATTTCGATAAAAATCGCCGCCAGCATGAATCCCGCGCCGAGCGCCACAAGGTAGCTGAGGAGGTGGCGGCTCCGCTGAAAAGTGCCCGGGCGGGCCAGCAAAAGCCCGCCCCCGACGTTCGCCAGCGCCACGAGCCCGCCGAAGAAGAGAAGTTCGCCGAAACCCATCCGAAGATTAGAGACCGCCGCCCCGCCTGTCCTTTATATTTATATCCTTGCGGGCCAATATACAGGATACGGGTCGTGTTGGCTACGGGAAGCTTAAACACGACTACACCAAATCGTGCTTAAAAATTTTGTTTTGACCGTGTTTTTGCTCTTGACAGGGGCTTAAGCACAGGCGTACTATTCGCCGCGGGTGGTCAAAAGTGGCTGAAAGTGGGCTATAGTGAGTAGCTTGCCGTCGATGGTTAGAGTTTCACTTTAAGGTTTAAGCAGTACCCGTCCCCCGCCGCCGCCGCAAACCCTTATGTTGAGAGGAAATTACACGGCGCGGGTTGATGAAAAGGGACGACTCAAGATTCCGACGGCCTTCAGGCGCTACATTGAAGAGAAGTTTACCACGCCGGAAGTTTACGTTACGAGCCTGACCGGCGACTGTGTACGGATTTACCCCTTACCGGAATGGGAGTCCATCGAACAGCGTCTGGCGCTCTTACCTTCGATGGACCCGGCGAGAAGAAAGTTCCTTGACAGGACGAACTACTACGGTCAGCAGGCGACGTTCGACGCCCAGGGGCGCGTTCTCGTCCACCCGCTCCTCAGAAAGGCGTCGGGGGTCGTCGGAGATGTGGCCGTACTCGGATATTTGACATACCTGGAAGTCTGGGAGTTGGAGCGCTTTGAGCGTCGCCTCCTGTCCGACCCCTACACGGAGGAGGACGAGGCCGCGATAGCGCGACTCGGAATATGAAAGGCCGCGAAGAGTGTAAAGTGTTGAGCGAAAAGGCAAAAGCCAGGTTGACCGAGCTCGTGCTCGGCCGTCCTTCACTCGACACGATAAACTCTCTGCGACTTTTCAAGACCACGGGGCGGTGGTAATGGCTGCGTCAGGAGGGGGGCCTGAAGCGCCCCATCGCCCCGTGTTGCTCTTTGAAGCGGTGAACTTGCTCGCCCCAGAGCGCGGGGGGCTGTTCGTGGACGCGACGCTCGGCCTCGGAGGGCACAGCGAAGCGCTCCTCGAAGCCTCGCCCGACACGCGGGTGCTCGGAATCGACCTCGACCGTGAGGCAATTCGACTCGCCTCCGAGCGTCTGGCGCGGTTCGGCACGCGTTTTCGCGCCGCACACGCCAATTTCCGAGAGATCGAGCGTGTGCTGGAGGACGCGGGGGAGCGCGAGGCGGACGGCATCCTGGCCGACCTCGGCGTCTCCTCGCTCCAGTTCGACAGCCCCGAGCGCGGCTTCAGCTTCCGGCACGACGCGCCGCTCGACATGCGGATGGACGCCGGGGGCGCGGGGGAGACCGCGGCCGAGCTGCTCGAACGGCTGCCCGAAGAGGAGATCGCGCGCGTCATCTACGAATACGGCGAGGAGCGCAAGTCGCGGCGCATCGCGCGTTGGATAGTCGAGAGGCGGGAGCGTGGCGAGCCCTTGCGGACGACCGCGGAGCTGGCCGGGCTGGTGGCGCGGGCCGTGGGGTATAAGCGCGGGGACAGGATTCATCCCGCGACGCGGACGTTTCAGGCGCTGCGTATCGCCGTCAACGGCGAGCTTGAGGGCCTTGACCAGTTCGTCGAAACGGCCGTCGGTCTTTTACAGACGCAGGGACGCCTTGCCGTCATCAGCTTCCACTCGCTGGAAGACCGCGTCGTGAAGCGCGCGCTCCGGAGGCTTTCGGGGTACTGCGAGTGTGACCGCCGCGTCCCCGCCTGCGCGTGCGGCGCGCGCAAGGCCGTGGAAGTCCTGACGCGCCGCCCCCAGACGCCGAACGAGCAAGAGGTGGAAGACAACCCCCGCGCGCGGAGTGCCAAACTGCGCGCCTGCTTGAAACTGTAGACGCCGCCGCAAGGGCGGGGCCGGGGCGAGTCGAAGAGACCCGAGCCCTCACGCCCGGTCTGACAAAAGCTCAACCAACTGACCCGAGGCCCGATAACCGATGAGAAGAGTGCCCCAGCAGTACCCGAACCCCTACGTCCGACGCGAGCGGGACCCGCGCGCCGCAAGGCGGCAGGCGCTCCTGCTCGCGGGATGTCTCGCGCTGGCGGGCGGCTTTATCTACGCCGTGCGCCAGCAGATTCTGGCCGTCGATTACGGCTACAAGGCCGAGGCGCTCCGGCGCGAGCGCGAGGAGTTGCTCGACGAGCAGCGCGGCCTGCTCCTGGCGGTCGAGGAGAGCTCTTCGCCGGCGCGTCTGGAGGAGGCGGGGCGCGAGTTGGGCATGCACCCGGCGCGCGCCGCGCAGATAGAGACCGCGCGCGGGACGCGGCGCGAGGCCGGCGTCTTCGTCGGGACGGCGAGCGCGGGGGCCGTGCTGCGCCGCTAGGCGGGGAGGTTTTTTTGAGAGCGGTCTGACGCGGCGCGGCCCCTTTTCTCCGGCCGCGCGGCCCCGGAAGTTAGATGAGAAGGACGCTGCCTGACATGCTAGACCGATACGGCTCTGATCAGTCTCTGCGTCCCGACGTTTCACGGCGACGTGCTTTAGTAGTCGCCGTTTTTCTTTGTCTGTGGATGGTTCTGATCGGGGCGCGGCTGGCCTACCTCCAGACGGCGCAGCACGAGTGGCTGACGAGGCGCGCGCGCGCGCAGCAGCTCGACGTCGAGCCGCAGGCGGCGCCGCGCGGCCTCATCCTCGACCGGCAGGGCCGGGAGCTGGCGCGCAGCGTCGACCTCGACTCCTTCTACGCCGACCCGCGCGAGGTGGAGGACGTCGAGGCGTCCGCGTCCGCGCTGGCGCGTGTCCTTAATATTGATGGCGGCGTGCTGGCGTCGCGCCTGAAGGACGCTAAGGAGGCGCGGCGCGGCTTCGTCTGGCTCGCGCGCCGCGTCGAGGAGGGGCAGTCCCGCGCCGTGCGCGGGCTGAAGCTCAAGGGCGTCTACTCGACCGAGGAGCAGAAGCGGCGTTACCCGAAGGGGGCGCTGGCCGGGCACGTGCTCGGCTTCGTCGGGGGCGAGGAGAAGGGGAGGGAGAAGGGGCTCGCGGGCGTCGAGCAGATTTACGACGCGGCGCTGACGGGCGAGGCGGGCCGCCTCGTCCTCGACGCCGACGCGAAGCGCAGGGCCTTCGAGAGCGCCGGGAGCGACGCCCGCGACGGCCGGACGCTCGTCCTCACCATCGACCAGACGGTGCAGTACATCGTCGAGCGCGAGCTGGCGGCCGCGATGGAGAGGACGAAGGCCAAGTCGGCCGCGGCGGTCGTGCTCGAACCGCGCACCGGCGAGGTGCTCGCGCTCGCCAACGCGCCGTCCTTCGACCCCAACGACGCCGGGAGCGTGAGCGCCGAGGCGCGGCGCAACGACTCGCTACAGAACATCTACGAGCCGGGCTCGACCTTCAAGATCGTCCCCTTCGCCGGCGCGCTCGAAGAGAAGCTCGTCAAGCCCGACGACCGCATCGACTGCCCCGGCTCGATAAGCCTGCCCGGCCGCGTCGTCCACGACCACGCCCGCGGCTCGCTCACCATCACCGAGGCGCTGGCGAAGTCCTCTAACGTCGCCGCCATCAAGCTGGGCCAGAGGCTCGGCAACCAGCGGCTCTACGACTACATACGCCGGCTCGGCTTCGGCGCGAAGACGGGCGTCGAGCTGCCGGGCGAGACGGCCGGGCTCGTCCGCCCGGTCTCGAAGTGGCAGCCGGGCTCCATCGGCTCCGTCCCCATCGGGCACGAGGTCGGCGTGACGCCCGTGCAGATGGCCGCCGCCTACGCCGCCGTCGCCAACGACGGCGTGCGCGTCGCGCCGCACCTCGTCCGCGAGGTGCGAGACGCCGAGGGGCGCACGGTCGAGCGCGCCGAGCCCGAGTCGCACCGCGTCGTGAGCGCGGAGACGGCGCGGACGCTGCGCGGGATGATGGAGGAGGTGACGCTCAAGGGCACGGCGCGCGCCGCGCAGCTCGAAGGCTACACGGCGGCGGGCAAGACCGGCACGGCGCAGAAGATCGACCCGCGGACGCGCGCCTACTCGCAGACGAAGTACGTAGCCTCGTGCGTCGGCTTCGCGCCGATTGAGAACCCGGCCGTCGTCA
>DASVSK010000426.1:0-2078 GCA_036388135.1 Pyrinomonadaceae bacterium
CGCTCCTCGCGCTCGCGGCCGCGCCCGCCGAGCCCGAAGGTGTCGAGCGGCTCGCCGATGATCTGCGCCACGGTCATGCGCGGGTTGAGCGAGGCGTAAGGGTCCTGGAAGATCATCTGGAGGTGTCGGCGCTGCCCGCGCATCTCGCCCTTCGAGAGGTGCGCGAGGTCGCGCCCGCGGAAGATGACCTGCCCGCCGGTCGGCTCGGTCAGGCGCAGCAGGGCGCGGCCGAGCGTCGACTTGCCGCACCCGGACTCGCCGACGAGCCCCAGCGTCTCGCCGGGGTAGATGTCGAGCGAGACGCCGTCCACGGCCTTGACGACGCGTCGGACGGGCGAGCCGCCGACGAGCCTGTCCCACACGCCGCCGCCGCCGAGGTCGAAGTGGACCTTCAGCTCTCGGATGGAGACGAGCGGCTCGCGCCCGGGCCCGCCCGACGGCGGCTGCCCGCCGTGGTGACGCGAGCCGACCGGCTGCCCGCCCGTCAGACGCAATCCCGCCGGCATGCCCCCCGTCATCGGCCGACTCCTTCCTGCGCGGGCTTCCCGCCGGGGCCGGTCGGCGGGCCCGCCGACGCGCCCGCGCGCGCGGCGAGCGAGTCGGCGTAGACCTCCCCGGCGAAGTGGCAGAGCGAGAAGTGCTCTGCGTTGAGCTGGACGAAGGGCGGGAACTCGCGGCGGCAGACGTCCTCGGCGCGGTAGCAGCGCTCCTCGAACGGGCATTTGTCGGGCGAGAGATGCGCGACGTCGGGCGGCAGCCCCGGTATCTGGTAAAGCTCGGTCCCCTCCTCGTGCGCCGGGTCGGGAACGGACTTCAGCAGCCCCTTCGTGTACGGGTTGCCGGGCGCGGCGAACAGCTCGCGCGTCGGCGCGCGCTCGAAGACCTTGCCGGCGTACATGACGATGATGTGGTCGCTCATCCCGGCGACGACGCCGAGGTCGTGCGTGATGAGGATGACGCTGGTGCCCGTCTTCTCCTTCAGGTTCTTGATGAGTTCGAGAATCTGCGCCTGGATGGTGACGTCGAGCGCGGTGGTCGGCTCGTCGGCGATGAGCAGCTCGGGCTCGCACGCCAGCGCCATCGCGATCATCACGCGCTGGCGCATCCCGCCGGAGAACTCGTGCGGGTAGCTGTCGACGCGCGCCCGCGCCTCGGGGATGCCGACCGTCTCCAGCATCCTGACGGCGTGCTCGTACGCCTGCTCGCGCGTGTGGCCGAGGTGGATTTGCGTGATCTCCATCAACTGTTTGGAGATGCGCATGAAGGGGTTGAGCGACGTCATCGGGTCCTGGAAGATCATGCTGATGCGCTTGCCGCGAATCTTCCGCACCTCGTCCTGCGGGAGGCTCAGGATGTCCTGCCCGTGGAAGAGCACCTCGCCCGAGACGATTCTCCCCGGCGGGCTCGGGATGAGGCGGAGGACGGAGAGGTTCGTCACCGACTTGCCCGACCCCGACTCGCCCACGATGCCGAGCGTCTCGCCGCGCCGCAGGTCGAAGCTGATGCCGTCGACGGCGCGCACGGTCCCGTCCTCGGTCTCGAAGTACGTCCGCAGGTCGCGGACGGAAAGGATGCTGCCGTTGTGACTCATATCTTTTAGTAAACGGTGAAGGGTAAATCGTAAATAGTGGTCGCCGGTTAAGCGCCTTCAAGGTCTTGCCGGAAGTCGCAAAAGAGGGCACACCATTTACTATTCACCATTCACCATTTACCGCCTTTAAAATTTTCTCATCTGCGGGTCGAGCGCGTCGCGCAGGCCGTCGCCGAGGAAGTTGAGCGAGAAGAGCGTCAGCGCCATCGTCACGCCGGGGAAGATGAGCTGCCAGGGGAAGACCGCGATGTTCTGGATGCCCTCCTGCGCGAGGCTCCCCCAGGAGGCGTAGGGGGCCTGCACGCCGAGCCCCAAAAACGAGAGGAACGCCTCCTGCAACATCACCGACGGGATGGTCAGCGTCGCGTAGACGATGACGGGCCCGAGCGCGTTCGGGACGAGGTGGCGGAAGATGATCTTGGGCGTCGAGACGCCGGTGGCGCGCGCCGCGAGGACGAACTCCTGGTTCTTGAGCGAGATGATCTGC
>DASVSK010000427.1:0-8617 GCA_036388135.1 Pyrinomonadaceae bacterium
CCGGCCGCGCCGTCCGAGGTCTGGCTGGAGTTGCCGGCCGTCACCGACCCCTTCGCGTGGAAGACGGGGCGCAGCCGGGCAAGCCCCTCGGGCGTCGTGTCGGGGCGCGGCCCCTCATCCGCGTCGAACGTGAGACGCCGCTCCTTGAGCGCGCCGCCTTCGCCGACCTCGCGGACTTCGACTTCGAGCGGGACGATGCCGTCGTCCTTGAACTTCCCCTCGGCCAGCGCGGCGAGCGCGCGCTGGTGGCTGCGGTAGGAGAAGGCGTCCGACTCCTCGCGCGTGACCCCGTAGTCGCGCGCCACGTTCTCGGCCGTCAAGCCCATGCTCAGGTAGACGCCCGGCCGGTGCTCGACGAGGTGCGGGTTGGGCCTGAACTTGGTGTTGCCCCGAAGCATCGACATCGACTCGGTGCCCCCCGCCACGACGCACTCGGCCATCCCCGCCATGATGCGCTCGGCCGCCATCGCGATGGTCTGCGACCCAGACGAGCAGAAGCGGTTGACCGTCACCGCCGGCACCTCGTGCGGCAGCCCGGCCCTCAGCGCGGCGATGCGCGCGACGTTCGTGCCCGACTCGCCCTCGGGCGTCGCGCAGCCCAGTATCACGTCGTCAATCGTCGCGGGCGGGAGTTCCGGCACGCGCCGCAGCAAGTCCTCGATGACGGCCGCCGCCATGTCGTCCGGCCTCACGGTGCGCAGGCTCCCCCGCGGGGCCTTGCCGACGGCCGTGCGCACGCCGGCCACTATCACTGCTTCTCTCATAAAAACCCTTCCCTCGCTCCGACCTAATCCCCGCCGCCGCGGACGACGCCCTCGGCCTCGCCCGTCATCACCTCTTTGCCGTGCTGGTTGCGGCAGACCCACGAAGACTTCAGACGCGTGTACTGCCCCGCGTCCGCCAGCTCTTCTATCCTGACCTCGCAGCGGACGGTGTCGCCGCTGAAGACCGGCCGCACGAACCGGAACGTCATCTGGCGCGCGATGAAGTCGATGTCGCCGCCGATCTTCGTCGGCAGCGTGGCGGTCAAAAGCCCGTGCACCATCAGCCTTCCGGCCTCGTCCGGCCGCAGGTGGTGCGCGCCCGCGTCGCCGGAGAACTCCGCGAACCGCCGCACGTCCTCGTCCGTGAACGTGCGCTCCCAGGCCACCACGTCGCCCGCCTTCATCCCTCGGCCCTCCGGTTCGTCATGCTCCCTCAGCCCACCCCGAACGTCGCGCGTCAGACGCGACCCACACTATTTCAATTGCGTCAGCCTGGGGATAAACGGTGAGAGTGCTTTCTCAAACTTGACCATTGCGTCAATCATCGCGGCCTGAATTGTTCGCCAGGTGGCCTCGTCGTCCCTGTAGCCGCCGATGTTCATCTCGTACGCGATTCGGCAAGCTATCTTCTCGTCGAGCCGTTGCCACAAAAGCGCCCCCCCGAAAGCCGCCTCTATCTCTTCCTTGTGGGACAGCAACTCGTCAAACATCCGCTTGTTGGCCGAGGCGTCCTGGCGAGAGATGTAAAGCTCGACGCGGCTCCCGTGTTGCGAGACGTTATACCAGTAGCCGAGCCCGCTGATGCCCGCGCCCGCGCCGATGTAAGAGCGCTCCGAAGGCGACATCCTGGTGTGTAGCGACGTCCGCCCCTCGCCCAGGGCGAGCAGACTCTCCCAGAACCTGGGTAGTGGAAGACGTTCGGCCTTCTCTTTGCGCTCCTTCTGTTCCTTCTCCCTGATCTGGATTTGATACTCGGCCGCTTCGGGGAGCGGGATGACGTGCTGCACGTCTATCAGGACGCGCCCGTTGTCCTGATAGGGCGTCAGGCGGATGCAGCGAATGTCCAGGTCCCGCCTGTTGAGCCACATCACCGCGGTCGTCAGCTCCTTTGAGAAATTGGCCGCCACCAACACTATCCTCACGTCCTGGGCGAACGAATCTTCGTCGGGCTCTACCCGGCCCAGAAAGTCTAAGATCATAGTGCGCGCATCGGCGTTGACGCCGCTCCGGGCGAGGTAGCGCCCGTAAATGTCAACGACGCGCTCAAAGGTCATCGTCGAAACCATCGCCGCGTAGCGGATGGCCTGAAGCTCCATGTGCCCGCCGTCTTCGCTCCTCTTCAACTCGATGACGACGAGGTTGGCGTCCTTGTCGAGGGCGAGCAGGTCGATTCGGCGTTTCGACTCCTCCCACTCGCCGAACTCTTCGGCGATCACCAGGGTGTCCGGCAGAATAACGTCTATCTTTTTTTGCAGCAGCCGCTGGAGGTCCGTCCTTTCGCGCAGGCCGGCCTGGTCGAAGGTGGTTCGCTCTATCTCGACGAGATTGTCCGGCGTGACTTCGTAGAGTGCCATAAGGGTTTAAGGCGGACGCCTACCGCGCCCTGAACAGCATGCAGGTCGCCGTGCCGTGCGCGTAGAGCTTGCCCGCGGCGTCCACGATGCGCCCCTCGGCCGTGGCGACGCGCCCGCCCGCGTGGAGCACGCGCGCCTCGCAGCGCACCTCGCCCGTCTCGCGCCGCATCGGGCGGACGTAGTTGACCTTCATCTCCAGCGTCGTGAAGACTCTCCCGGCCGGCATCGCCGTGTTGATGGCGCAGCCCAAAGCCGAGTCGAGCAGCGTCGCCGCCAGCCCGCCGTGCGCGATGCCGATGCCGTTGTAGTGGCGCTCGTCCGGCGAGACGGCGAAGACGGCGCGCCCCTCGCTCACCTCGACGAGCCGCATGTTCATCAGCCGCGCCATGCCCGACGCCTCGCGCTCGCCCGTCACGAGCTGGGCCATGTATTCGAGCCCGCTCAGTGCCCGGCCCTCGCCCGCCTTCTCGACGGGTTTCTCCCCCCCGGCCGCGCTCGTCATTCCGCCCTTAGCCCCCCCGCCTAGTTTCGCAAAGCCTTGCCCGTCGAAAGCATGTGCGCGATGCGCTCCCGCGTCTTCTCCTCGCCGCAGAGCGAGACGAACGCCTCGCGCTCAAGGTCTAAGAAGTACTGCTCGTCCACCCACTGCGCCGAAGAGACGCCCCCCCCGCACAGGACGCGCGCGACCTTGAGGCTGACGTGCAGGTCGTACTCGCTCATGTAGCCGCCCTGCTGCATGATGTAGAGCCCCGCGCGCAGGGCCGCGAGCGCGTCGCGCCCGGCGGCGTAGCAGCTCTTCGCGCCGCGCGCGGGGGGCGCGTGCCCCGCGTCGGAGAGTTCGAGCACCAGCGCCTTCGCCTCCGCCAACTGGTGGTCGCGGTTCATCACGACCAGGTCGGCGTCCGTCAGGTAGCCGAACGAGCGCGCCTCGGCGGCGCTGGTCGAGACCTTCGCCGCGGCGATGGTCTGAAGCGCCTGCTGTAGAAAAGGAACCGGGTCGGCGCTGCCCGCCGCGCGCATCGGCGGCGAGACGACGCGCCGCACAAGCTCCTTGCAGCCGCCCGCCGCCGGGACGAGCCCGACGCCGACCTCCACCAGACCCATGTAAGTCTCGGCCGCGGCCGCCGCGCGCGCGCCCGCCATCGAGACCTCGCAGCCGCCGCCGAGCGCGCGCCCCGCGGGCGCGGTCACCACCGGCTTCGAGCAGAAGCGCGCGGCCGAGAGCGCGTCCTGCATCTCCTTCACCGCGCGCCCGATGGCGTCGGGGCCGGCCGCGCCCAGGCCGCCCGCGAGGTTCGCGCCGACCGAGAAGTCGGCGGCCTCGTTCCCGATGACGAGCCCGCGCCAGTCGCCCGCCTCGACCTCCTCGACCGACGCGAGCAGCATCTCCGCCACGTCGCCGTCGAGCGTGTTCATCTTGGTGTGAAACTCAAGACAGGCCACGCCGTCGCCGAGGTCGACGAGGCTCGCGCCGCGGTTCTCGCGCGCCACGCGCCCCGAAGACTTTAGATGCGCGAGACTGACCTTCCGCTCGTCCGCGGGTTCGTCGACGTAAGTCCCGCGCGCAGGGTCGTAGAAGGAGAGCGAGCCGCCCGCCCGCCTGTAAAAGGTCTCGTGCCCGGCGTCGAGCATCTCCCCGACCCAGGGGGCGACGCGCGCGCCCTCGCGCTCCATCGCTTCGGCGGTCTCGCGCACGCCGAGCGCGTCCCACAGCTCGAACGGCCCCAGCTCGTGCGAGTAGCCCCAGCGCATCGCGCGGTCGACGTCGGCGAGGCGGTCCGTGATCTCGGGGACGCGGCGGGAGGCGTAAGCCAGCGTGTGGTAGACGGCGTGGCGCGCGAGCCGCCCGGCCTTGTCGTCCTGTTCGAGCACGAAGGCGACGCGCTCGGGGAGCGACTTTATCTTCTGCGCCTCCTTCATCGAAGGGATGTCGGGCTCGCGGCGCTCGCGGTACTCCAACGTCCCGAGGTCGAGCGAGAGGATGTCGCCCTTCGCGCCCTTCGGCGGCTTCTTGTAGAAGCCCTGCCCGGTCTTGTCGCCCAGCCGGCCGCGCTCCATCTGCGTGGTGCGCAGCGTGCCGAGGTTCTGGTTGCGCAAGACCTCGCGCGTCTCGTCGTCGGGGATGAGGCCGTAGAGGTTGTCGCCGACCGAGCTTGAGACGTCGAGGCCGACGAGGTCTTGCAGGCGGAAGAGCCCCGTCTTGGGCCGCCCGATGAGCGGGCTCAAAATCGCGTCCGCCTCTTCGACCGTGTACCCGTTCTCAAGGACGAAGCCGAGCGTGGACGCGCCGAGGACGGAGCCGAGCCGGTTGGCGATGAAGTTCGGCGTGTCCTTGCAGACGACGACGCCTTTGCCGAGCCGGCGCTCGGCGAACTCCGTCATGAAGTCGACCACCTCGGGCAGCGTCTCGGCGGTCGGGATGACTTCGAGCAGCTTCATGTAGCGCGGCGGGTTGAAGAAGTGCGTGCCGAGGAAGTGCGCGCGGAAGTCGTCCGAGGCGTCGGCGGCGATGGAGGCGATGGGGAGCCCGGAGGTGTTGCTGGTGACGATGCTCCCCTCCTTCCGCACGCGCTCGACGCGCGCCATCAGCTCGCGCTTCGTCCCCAACTGCTCGACGACGGCCTCGACTATCCAGTCGGCCTCGCCCACCCGGCCGAAGTCGTCTTCAAGGTTGCCGACCGTCACCAGCGCCGCGGCCTCCGGCGTGAAGAAGGCCGCCGGCTTCGACTTCTTCAGGCGTTCGAGCGACGCCGCGACGATGCGGTTGCGCACGGCGGGGCTGTCGAGCCTGAGGCCGCGCTTCTCCTCCTCGGGCGTCAGCTCCTTCGGCGCGACGTCGAGCAGGAGGACGGCGAGCCCCGCGTTGGCCGCGTGCGCGGCGATGCCGCCGCCCATCGTCCCGGAGCCGATGACCGCGACGCGTTTGATCGTGTAGCTCATCAGTTCTCTCGTCCTTCGAACAGGTCGGGGTCGGTCGAGCGCAGCCGCTTGAGGAAGTCCTGCCAGAGGAGCGGGAGCACAGGGATGCGCGCGATCTCGGCCTTCGCGCGGAGCGCGGCGGCGGGGGCGATGGCGACGGGCTCGCGCCCGAGGTCGCGCGCCGCCTGCGCCACGGCGAGGTGGCGCGCGGCCATGTTCTCCAGCAGCAGCATCCGCAGGAACGCGGCCTGGACGTTGTCGCCGGTGGTGATCGCGCCGTGGTTGGGCAGGATGGCGACGGGCCGCTCGCGGAGCGCGTCGGCGACGGGCATCACGCGCTCCTCCTCGGCGGCGAGCCCCTCGTAGTCGTCCTCGACCAGCCCGACGTCGCCGGCGAGCAGGCAGCTCTCCTGGTCGTAGATTTCGGGCACGACGCGCAGCGCGCTGAGGGTGACGACCGCGGTCGGGTGCGTGTGCGCGACGGCGACCGCGCGCGGGTTCTCGCGGTGGATGATGCCGTGGAGGCGTATGGTGTCGTTGACGTAGGCGTGGCCGTCGAGCACGCGCCCGTCGAAGCCGACGCGCACGACGTTCTCGGGCCTGAGCGTGGCGAACGAGGGGCCGAAGTGGTTGACGAGCATCTCGTCTTCGCCCACGGCGACGCTCAGGTGCCCGGCGTTGGCGACGCTCAGCCCCTGCCGGTAGAGCAGCCGCGCCGCGCAGCAGATGTCGAACTTGATGGCTTCGTTATCGGTCATAAGTATTTACTCTTACTCTACATGCTCCACAGGCCGCCGGTCACTTCGGGCACACGCCCCGAGGCGCGGTCGCCCGGCACCGGCGACGGCGGCGACCCTGCCCCCGGAAGCCGCATAAGCTGCCGGGTAATTCACACGGATGGACAGGATTTACAGGATAGGAGAATTTAAGATTGCGGGTTGCAGAGTCCGAATCCGTCTTTCTTCATCCTGTTCATCCCGTCCACCCGTGTGAATTCTCCCTTCCGGCGTCGCCCCTAACCCTCCGGCTGCTCCTCTTCGCGCAGGACGCGGTGGAGGACTTTGCCGACGGCGGTTTTGGGCAGGCTCTCGCGCATCACGACCTGCGAGGGGACTTTGAACTCGGCGAGGCCGTGCTTGCAGTGCTCGGTCAGCTCCTCCGGCGTGGCCGACGCGCCGGCCTTGAGGACGACGAACGCCTTGACCGCCTCGCCGCGGTACTCGTGCGGGACGCCGACGACCGCCGCCTCCATCACGGCCGGGTGCTCGTAGAGCACCGACTCGACCTCGGACGGGTAGACGTTGAAGCCGCTGACGATAATCATGTCCTTCTTGCGCTGGACGATGTAGGTGTAGCCGTCCTCGTCCATCCGCGCCACGTCGCCCGTGTAGAGCCACACGCGCCCCGCCGCGTCCTCCCGGAGCGCGATGGCCGTCTCGTCGGGGCGGTTCCAGTAGCCCTTCATCACCTGCGGCCCGGCGATGCACAGCTCGCCCTCCTCGCCGACGGGGACTTCACCCTCGCCCGTCTCTAAATCGACTATCTTGATGTCGGTGTCGGGGAGCGGCAGGCCGATGCTGCCCGGCTTGCGGCGCGAGAGTTCGGGCGTCGTGTGCGTGACGGGCGACGCCTCCGAGAGCCCGTAGCCCTCCTTGAGCGTGCCGCCCGTCAGCCGCTCGAACTGCTCCAGCACTTCGACGGGCAGAGGGGCCGAGCCGCTGTTGAAGGTGCGGATGCGGTCGAGGCCGTACTCCTTCGCCTTCGGGTGGTTGAGCAGCGAGATGTAGATGGTCGGGACGGCCGGGAAGTAGGTGGGCCGGTAGTCGCGGATGGCGGCGAGCAGCATCTCGACGTCGTACTTCGGGATGAGCACCTGCTGCGCGCCGCGCCACACGCCCGACATCAGGCCGACCGTGAAGCCGTAGATGTGAAAGAAGGGGATGACGAGCAGGTACGTGTCCTCGCCCCGCCGCACGTCGCTGTAGTGCCAGCACTGCCCCTGGATCACGTTGGCGAAGATGTTGTAGTGGGTGAGCATCGCGCCCTTCGGGACGCCCGTCGTGCCGCCCGTGTATTGCAGCACGGCCACGTCCTCGGGGTCGATGTCGACCGAGGGCAGGTCTGGCTCTTCGACCCCGGCGAGCAGGTCGGCCAGCCTCAGCGTGCCCGCGACCTCCGGGCACGGGACGGCGGCGGCCGAGTACTCCGCGGCAGACGTGACGACGACGTGCTCGATGCCGGTCTGCTCCCTGACGGCGAGGGTGACGGGCGCGAGCACGTCGAGCGTGACGAGCAGGCGCATACCCGAGTCCTTCGCGACGACCGCGACCTCGCGGGGCGTGTAGAGCGGGTTGACGTTGACGACGACCGCGCCGAGGCGCAGCGCGGCGAAGGCCGCGACGACGTACTGCGGGCAGTTCGGCAGCATGATGCCGACGCGGTCGTGCCGGCCGACGCCCAGCGCGAGGAGCGCCGCCGACAGCCTGTCGGCCTGCCCCTTGACCTCCGCGAAAGTGAGGTGCGCGCCGAGGAAGGCCGTGGCCGGCCGGTCGGGCACCTCGACCGCCGCCAGCCGCAGTATCTCGTGCAGCGGCCGCCGCGGGTAGTTCATGTGCTCGCGCACCCAGTAGTCGTAATGCGCCAGCCACGGCCGCCCCGCATAAGGCGACCCCGCGCCTTCCGCTTCCTTGAGCTTAGTCATCGAAAATCTCCCTGGATGGAGTAGATAGTAGACAGTAGTCAGTAGACAGTAGTCAGTAGAAAAGCATTCGATAGTCGAATCGTCCGCGCATTGGCGTCAACGCACGGCGGGCGGAGCCTGCTGTCTACTGTCTACTGTCTACTGACTACTGTCTACTCTTATACAATCGTCCGCCCGCCGTCGACCACGACGATCTAGCCGGTGATGTAGTTCGAGGCGTCGGAGGCGAGGAAGACGGCGACTACGTCACTTCATCCCTCACCCTTCCTTCGGCTGCGCCCAGCGCTCAAGGAGCCTGCGGCGGTTCTCAAGCTTCTTCTCGACGTCGGGGATTTTCAAGACCAGCCGTTCGAGGTTCGCCAAGTAGTCGGGCTCGCCCATCAGCTCGCGCGCCTCGGCGAGGAAGGGCTGGAGCTTGGCGTAGACGACGACGTGCTCCGAGTTGGCTTCGAGGAAGAGGCGCTCGTCGATGCCGCCGTTGTTGACGAACGAGGCCGCCACCTCCCAGTGCGAGGCGACCATGCGGTAGAAGGCGCTCTGCTTGTGGCCGCTCAGCATCAGCCGCACGATGTCCTTCCCCGAGCGCGGCGCAAACTCCGAGAAGAACCACGCCCGCGCCTCGCGCATCAGCGCCTCGCCCCTCAGCTCGTAGAGCTTGA
>DASVSK010000428.1:0-2018 GCA_036388135.1 Pyrinomonadaceae bacterium
GACGAGCCCCGACGTGACGGCGCAGGGCGACTACGTCTTCCGCGGCTGCTACACGGACACCTTCCAGGGCGCGGCCATCGCGCACTTCGCCGCCTTCAGGCTCGGCGCGCGCCGCGCCGCCTTCCTCGTCGACCGCGACCAGCGCTACTCGGTCGACCTCGCGCGCTTCATCCGCGAGGACTTCGTGCGCCACGGCGGCGAGGTCGTCGCCGAGCAGGAGTACCGCGCGGGCGCGGCCGACTTCTCCATCCAGGTGGCCGAGGTCGGCGCGGCGATGCCCGACGTGATCTTCATCCCCGGCTACTACCTTGAGGCGGGGCTGCTGGCGCGGCAGGCGCGCGCGCTCGGCATCGACGTGCCGCTCGTCGGCGGCGACGGGTGGGACTCGCCGCGCCTCTACGAGATAGGGGGGCAGTCCATCGCGGGCGGCTTCTACTCCTCGCACTTCTCGGCCGAAGACACCGACCCGCAGGTGCAGCGCTTCGTCGCCGACTACCGGCGGCTGTTCGTCTCGACGCCTGACTCCTTCGCGGCCACGGCCTACGACGCCGCGCGCATCATGCTCGGGGCCATAGCGCGCGCGCCGAAGCTTGAGCGCGCCGCCATCCGCGACGCGCTCGCCCAGACCGAAGGGTTCCCCGGCGTCACCGGCGCGGTCACCTTCAACGCCGAGCGCAACGCCGTCAAGTCAATCGTCGTCGTCCGCATCGGCGACGGCGGCCGGCTCTCGGTCGAGGCGCACGTCTCGCCCGAGGAGGTGGCCCCGCCCGCCGCGCCGACCCCGACCCCGACCCCGCAGAAGGGGCGCAGGCGGCGCGGGAGGTAGAGCCCCGTAAGCCCACCTTACAAAGAAGCCCTCGCGGCGGCCAGCGCCTCGCGCACGCGCGCGGGCGAGGTGCCCCCGGTCTGCGACTTCGTCGCCAGCGTCCGTTCGAGCGACAGCGCCTCGTAGACGTCCTCCGAGACGAGCGCGGAAAATTCCTGAAGCTCCTCCAACTCCAGCTCGTGCAGCTCCAGACCCTTCGAGAGCCCGCGGAGGACCATCCGCCCGGCCGCCTCGTGCGCCTCGCGGAAGGGCAGCCCGCGCCGGACGAGGTAGTCGGCCATCTCGGTCGCGTTCATGTAGCCGACCGACGCGGCGTCGAGCGCGCGCCCCTCGCGCAGCCGCACGTTGCGCAGCACGGTCGCCGTCACGTCCAGAGACTCGCGCACCGTGTCGGCCGCGTCGAAGACCGCCTCCTTGTCCTCCTGCATGTCCTTGTTGTAGGTCAGCGGCAGCCCCTTGATGAGCGTCAGCAGCGCCAGCGCGTGGCCGAAGACGCGCCCCGCCTTCCCGCGCACCAGCTCGAGCGCGTCCGGGTTCTTCTTCTGCGGCATCAGGCTCGACCCCGTCGCCACCGCGTCCGACAGCTCGACGAAGCCGAACTCGGTCGTCGCGTAGACGATGAGGTCTTCGGCGAGGCGCGAGAGGTGCGCCATGATGAGCGAGGCGGCGGCGGCGAACTCGACGCAGAAGTCGCGGTCGCTCACGGCGTCGAGGCTGTTGCGCGAGACCGAGTCGAAGCCGAGCGCGCGCGCGACCAGCTCGCGGTCTATCGCGTGACTCGTCCCGGCGAGCGCCGCCGAGCCGAGCGGCAGCACGTTCGTCCGCCGCCAGACTTCCGAGAGCCGCTCGCGGTCGCGCCCCAGCATCTCGAAGTAGGCCAGGCACCAGTGCGCGAAGAGGACGGGCTGCGCGCGCTGCAAGTGCGTGTAGCCGGGCAGCACCGCGTCGGCGTGCGACTCGGCGAGGTCGAGGAGCGCCGACCGCACGCCGCGCACGCTCCCGGCCGCGCGGTCTATCTCGTCGCGCAGCCAGAGCCGGAGCGCCGTCGCCACCTGGTCGTTGCGGCTGCGGCCGGTGTGGAGCCTGCGGCCGGCGTCCCCGACCGACTCTATCAGCCGCGCCTCGATGAACGAGTGGACGTCCTCGGCCGCCTCGTCCGCGAAGAAGGTTTCGCCTTCCGCGGCGGCGCGCG
>DASVSK010000429.1:0-2125 GCA_036388135.1 Pyrinomonadaceae bacterium
CGAGCAGGCTGTGGCCGCCCAGCTCGAAGAAGTTGTCGTGAATCCCTACCCGCTCAACGTCGAGAACGCCGGACCAAATTGTCGCCAACAATTCTTCGACGGCGTTGCGAGGTGGCACGTACTCCTGCCTTACATCCGGCCTCCCCGCCCCAAGCTCCAGCAGGCGGTTGCGGTCGAGCTTCCGGCTGGGTGTCAGCGGCAGCGCGCTGAGGCCGACGAACAGAGACGGCACCATATGGTCGGGCAGTGCACGCCGCAGCCCCTCACGCCACCCAGCCACCTGCGCGCCGTCGAGCGTCACCACCGACGCGCCCTCGCCCCCCGCCACCCCCGCACCGTCCGCACCGCCCGCGCCGCCCGCGCCGCCGGCATCCCCCACGACGAAGGCGACGAGACGCTGCTCGCACGCCACCACGCACGCGCCCCGCACCCCGTCCTGCGCCGAGAGCGCCGCCTCCACCTCGCCGGGTTCGACCCGGTACCCGCGCACCTTCACCTGCGCGTCGGCGCGCCCCGCGTACTCCAACTCGCCCGAGGGCAGCCACCGCGCCAGGTCGCCCGTCCGGTAGAGCCTTTCGCCACCCCCGGCCGCGAACGGGTCGGGGATGAACCGCTCGGCCGTCAGCGTCCGCCGCCCAAGGTAGCCGCGCGCCACCCCGACCCCGCCGACGTAGAGTTCGCCGACGACCCCGACGGGTACCGGCTCAAGGTGGGCGTCGAGAACGTAGAGCTGAGCGTTGTCCACGGGTCGCCCTATCGGGGCGGCGGCGCGCCCCGGCGTGGGGCGGCAGAGGCCGGCGGCCGCCTCGATAGTCGCCTCCGTCGGCCCGTAGAGGTTGATCAACTCGGCGGTCGAGGACGAGAGGAAGCGGTCGCGGAGGTCGGCCGTTAGGGCCTCGCCGCCACAGAAGACGCGGCGCAGCGTGTGGCAGGAGCCGAGCGAGCCGTCCTCGACGAGCAGGGCGAGGACGGAGGGGACGAGTTGGAGGATGGTGACCCCATGGCGCGAAACGTCGGAGGTGATGTCGGCGGGGTCGAGGTAGGGCGCGGGGCGGCCCATGACGAGGCAGGCGCCTGCGAGCAGCGGGGCATAGAACTCCCAGACGGAGGCGTCGAAGGAGGCGGAGGTCTTCTGGAGTACGCGGTCGGCCACGGAGAGGGGGAAGGCCGACTGCATCCAGCGCATGTGGTTGACGATGGAGCGGTGTGAGATCATCACGCCCTTGGGGGTGCCGGTCGAGCCCGACGTGTAGATGACGTAAGCGAGGTTCTCGGGAGTCGCCGCGGGCGGAAGATTTTCCACGCCCTGCGCGGCGATGTCGGCGCGCTCCGCATCAACCGCCACCACCTCGGCCCCGTGCTCGTGCAGCCGCCCGGCCAGCGCCTCCTGCGTCAGTACGATTCGCGCCCCGCTGTCGCCGAGCATCAACTGTAGTCGCTGCTCCGGGTACGTGGGGTCTAAAGGCAAGTAGGCCGCACCCGCTTTTAGAACTCCTAACAGCGCCACCACCATCTCGACGGAGCGCTCCATCAGGATGGCGACCAGTTGCTCGGGCCCCGCGCCCGAGGTGCGCAGGCGGCGAGCCAACTGGTTGGCGCGCGCGTTTAGTTCCACGTAGCTCAACTGCGCGTCACCGCAGACGAGCGCCGTGGCGTCGGGCGTCCTCTCCGCTTGCGCCTCGAACAGCTCGTGCAGGCAACTCTGCTGCGGGTAGGGCACAGAGGTCTGATTCAAACCGTAGAGCAGTTGGTGGCGCTCGTCGGAGGAGATCAGCGGGAGTTCTGAGATGGGTCGGTCGGGGTCTAAGACTATCTGCCGCAGGATGCTCAGGTAGTGCGCAGTCATCCGCGCAATCGTCCCCTCGTCGAACAGGTCGGTGCTGTACTCGAAGGCGCCGTATAACTCATTCTCGCCTTCCATGAGCGAGAGCGTGATGTCGAACTTCGACACGCCGCTCTCCACTTGCAGAACCTCCAGCTTCAGCTTGCCCAGTTCGAGAGTCTCCTGCGGGACGTTCTGCATGACGAACATGACCTGGAAGAGCGGCGTGCGGCTCAAGCTCCGCTCGGGCTGCAACTCCTCCACCAGCCGCTCGAAGGGCAGCTCCTGCCGCGCCTGCGCCTC
>DASVSK010000430.1:0-11218 GCA_036388135.1 Pyrinomonadaceae bacterium
GTTCGCCGAACGCGCCGACGGACACGTCGGGCGGGCGGCGCGTGGGTGCGGCCGGACGCCGGTCAGAAATCGTCTTCTCACCGGCACCGGCCCTTAACGCAGGAGGTGTAGGTATTCCTTCATTTCGAGGCCGCGGGCAGCGCCCGGACAACCGCCGCGCCCCCGCCACGCGCATCAACGACAGAATCCGCGTGCCGCAGGTGCGAGTCATCGCGGAGAACGGCGACCAGCTCGGCATCATGAACACGCGCGACGCGGTGCAGCTCGCGCGCGGGCAGGGGCTCGACCTCGTCGAGGTCGCGGCGACGGCCGACCCGCCCGTCTGCCGCATCATCGACTTCGGGAAGTTCACCTACGAGCAGAAGAAGAAGGCGAGCGAGGCGAAGAAGAAGCAGGTCATCATCACGGTGAAGGAGGTCAAGTTCCGACCCGGCACCGACGACCACGACTACAACTTCAAGATGAAGCACGCCCGCGACTGGCTCGGCGAGGGCGACAAGGTCAAGGCCACCATCTTCTTCCGCGGGCGCGAGATCACGCACCGCGAGCTGGGAGCGGAACTCCTCGGCCGTCTCGAAAAAGACCTGGCCGAGGTGGCCGAGGTCGAGCAGCGCCCCAAGATGGAGGGCAACCAGATGTTTCTTATCTTCGCCCCCAAGCGGCACAAGTCGCCGAAGCAGCAGCAGCAGCAGGAGGCGAAGACGGACGGCGGCGTCAAACAGGGGCCGCCCGTCCCGCCCGGCACCGGCGGGATGGTGCAATCGTAAAGCAGTAGACAGTAGACAGTAGTCAGTAGCCAGTAGGCTCTGCCAGGCGGGCGCTGACCCTGAGAACCGGACGGTTCGTCATAAGCACGTTTTTCTACTGACTACTGTCTACTGTCTACTTATTATTGGAGGAATTATGCCGAAACTTAAGACGCACAAGGGCGCGGCGAAGCGCTTCCGCACGACCGCGACCGGCAAGGTCAAGCGCGGCCACTCGCACGCGCGCCACATCCTGACGAAGAAGACGGCCAAGCGGAAGCGCGCGCTCGACATCGACGTGCTCGTCTCCGAGTCCGACGAGAAGCGCATCGAGCGCATGCTGCCCTACGGGCGGAGCTAAATCGGAGTAGACAGTAGTCGGTGGACAGTAGGGCCCCGCCCTACGTTGGTTGACGCTGACGGCTGAAAGACGCAGGTTGAGAAGGTTCTTCTACTGTCTACTGTCTACTGACTACTGTCTACTTGCATTGGAGGTTTGAGTCATGCCTAGGGCAAAACGTGGTAACAAGCGCACGGAGAAGCGCAAGCGGATATTAGACCTCGCGAAGGGGTACCGCGGGACGAAGTCGAAGCTGTACCGCTCGGCGAAGGAGTCGGTCGAGCGCGGCCTGAAGTTCGCCTACACGGGGCGCAAGCTGAAGAAGCGCGACTTCCGCAGCCTGTGGATCGTCCGCATCGGCGCGGCCGCGCGCATCAACGGGCTCAACTACTCGCAGTTCATGCACGGCCTCACGCTGGCCGGCATCGAGCTCGACCGCAAGGCGCTCGCCGACCTCGCGGCCAACTCGCCCGACGCCTTCGCCGCGCTGGCGGGACAGGCGCGCACCGCCATCGAGAACCGGCCGCAGGCCGAGAGCCAGCCGCAGGCCGCGGCCTGAGGCTGAAGGGACGTGTGACGAGAGGACTCTGATGAGTTCCGAGACGTTGGACTACGACGCACAAGTCGAAGCCGTGCGAGAAGCGTTCGAGCGAGAGTTCGGACGCTTCGCTCGCTTTCGCACGTACGAAGGGACGGCAGGGCTCTCGCTCGACGAGGCCGAGGCGCTGCTGCGCGAGACGAAGGAGCTGACGACGCGCCACACCGCCAAGAAGAGCGCGGTCTCACAGTTGATGAAACTGGTGGGGCGCGTCCCCGCGGACGAGCGCGCACGCTTCGGGCAGGTCGTCCAGCAGCTCGACAAGGAGATACGCGGGGCGCTCGGCGACGTCGGGGTCGCGCTCGTCGGCCGGATTCAACTGCTCAAGACCGAGCGCGAGCGCGTTGACGTGACGCTGCCCGGGCGGCGTCCGCGGCGCGGCCACCTCCACCCGGTGACGCTCCTGCGCCAGCGCATCGAGGACGTCTTCGTCTCGATGGGCTACGCGGTGGAGGACGGCCCCGAGGTGGAGACCGACTTCTACAACTTCACCGCGCTCAACATCCCGGAGCTGCACCCGGCGCGTTCGCCGCAGGACACCTTCTACACGACCGACGGGCTCTCCCTGCGCTCGCAAACCTCCACGGTGCAGATTCACGCGATGGAGCGGCGCACGCCCCCGCTGCGCGTCGTCGCGCCCGGCCGAGTCTTCCGCCGCGACACGCCCGACGCCACACACAACCCGATGTTCTTCCAGGTCGAAGGACTGCTCGTGGACCGCGGCATCCACATGGGGCACCTGAAGGGCACGCTCTCCGAGTTCGTACGCCGCCTGTTCGGCGCGCAGACGCGGACGCGCTTCCGCCCCTCCTACTTCCCATTCACCGAGCCGAGCATGGAGGCCGACTACTCCTGCTTCAAGTGCGGCGGCGCGGGCTGCCGGCTCTGCAAGGGCTCCGGCTGGATAGAGCTGGGCGGCTCCGGCATGGTGCACCCGAACGTCCTGCGCGCCGTCGAGATCGACCCCGAGGAGTTCTCGGGCTTCGCCTTCGGCCTCGGCATCGACCGCATGTGCGGACTCATGTACGAGCTCGACGACATACGCCTCCTCTTCGAGAACGACGTGCGCTTCCTCGAACAGTTCGGATGAATTGAAGTAGCCGGTAGACAGTAGTCAGTAGGCTCCGCGCCGCGGACACCGCCGCTGACCACCTGACGACTCGACTGCGGAAGTTTTTCTACTGACTACTGTCTACTGACTACTGTCTACTTTCTTATGGACATCAGCTACGAATGGCTCGGCGAGTTGGTCGACTCGGGGCTCGGGCCGCAGGAGTTGGCCGAGCGCCTGACGATGGCGGGGCTCGCGGTGGACGCGGTGAAGGCCGAGGGCGGCGACTCCGTGCTGGAGTTCGATCTGACGTCGAACCGCCCCGACTGCCTCTCGCACCTCGGCGTCGCGCGCGAGGCGGCGGCGCTCACGGGCGCGACCGTCAGGCTGCCCGACCTGACCGCCGGGAACGTCGGCGGGAGGGCGGGGGAGTTCACGTCGGTCGTCATCGAAGACGCCGACCTCTGCCCGCGCTACGCCGCGCGCGTGGTGCGCGGGGTGAAGATCGGGCCGTCGCCCGACTGGCTCGTGCGACGCCTACAGGCCATCGGCCAGCGCCCCATCAACAACGTCGCCGACATCACCAACTTCGTGATGCACGAGGTCGGCCAGCCGCTCCACGCCTTCGACCTCGACAGGCTGGCCGAGCGCCGCGTCGTCGTCCGGCGCGCGCGCGCGGGCGAGAAGATAAAGACGCTCGACGGCGTCGAGCGCGAGCTGGACGCGCAGATGCTCGTCATCGCCGACGCCGAGCGCGCCGTCGCCGTCGCGGGCGTGATGGGCGGCGAGGAGACCGAGATTTCCGCCTCCACGACCGACGTGCTCGTCGAGAGCGCGTACTTCGCCCCGCAGTCGGTGCGCCGCACGTCGAAGGCGCTGGGCTTGCAGACCGACGCGTCCCACCGCTTCGAGCGCGGCGTCGATTACGAGGGCGTGCGCCGCGCGCAGGATCGCTGCGTCGCGCTCATCTGCGAGCTGGCGGGCGGGACGGCGACCGCGGACGCCGTCGACGTCTACCCGCGAAAACTCGACCGCCCCTCCGTCGTGCTGCGCCCGCGGCGCGTGGAGGAGTTGACGGGGCTCAGGGTCACGGCCGGCGAGTGCGTGCGAATCCTCAACGCCCTCGGCTTCGAGCGTCATGACGCGGGGCAGGGCGGCGGCGAAGAGCGCATCGCCTTCGTCGTCCCGACGTGGCGCACCGACGTCTCCATCGAGGAGGATTTGGTCGAGGAGGTCGCGCGCGTCTTCGGGTACGAAAAGATAGAGGAGTCTCTGCCGCCTTCGCCCGTGACGGGCGAGTACCTCGCGGGCGACCGGCGGCGGCGCGGCGCGCGGCAGGTGCTCACGGCCGCGGGCTTCGACGAGGCCGTCAGCTTCAGCTTCATAGACGAGTCGCACGCCCTCGACGAGTCGGGCGCGAGCCGCTTCGAGCCGGTGCCCGACCTCCACAAAGGTGTGGGCGGGGCCGCTTTCGTCACGCTCTCGAATCCCATCATCGAAGGCGCGCGGCTCATGCGACCCAGCCTGCTCCCGGGACTGCTGGAAGCCGCGCGCCACAACTTCAACCACGGCACGCGCGACGTGCGCCTCTTCGAGACCGGCCGCGTCTTCGCGGCCCGGAAGTCGCTGAACACGCTGTTCGAGGAGCCGGGTACGGAGGAGCCGGCCGGGGAACGTCCCAACGAGGTCGAGGCGTTGGCGCTCCTGCTCACCGGCGAGGCGCTCGAAGAGGGGCGCGCGGCCGGCCGCCCCGCGGACTTCTTCGACCTCAAGGGCGCGCTCGAAGCGGCGGCCGACGCGATGCGTGTCGGCGGGCTCGACTTCGCGCCCGGCTCGGCGCGGCACCTGCGCGAGGGGCAGGCGGCGCTCGTCACCCTGGGCGGCGTCGAGGTCGGCACGCTCGGCAGGCTGTCCGAAGAGGCGGCCGCACGTTACAAGTTCCGCCAGCCGGTCTACGTCGCGGAGGTGAGTCTGACCGCGCTGCTCGCGTCGGGCGAGCGCCCGGCGCGCTACACGCCGCTGCCGCGCTACCCCGGCGTCGCGCGCGACGTGTCGCTCGTCGCGGACAGGCGCGTCACCTACGGCGAGCTGCGCGACGCGGCGCTCGCGCTCGGGCTGGAGGAGTGCCGCGGCGTCACGCTCGTCGACGTCTACGAGGGCGCGAGCCTGCCGGAGGGGAAGCGCTCGCTGACGCTGCGCGTCGAGTACCGCGCCGACGACCGCACGCTCCGCGACGAGGAGGTCGACCTGATGCACGCCCGCGTCGTCTCCGCGTTCGAGAGCGGCTTCGGCGCACAGTTGAGAGGGTAGGTGTCAGAGGCCGGATGCCGGATGTTGGAAATTTGGCCGGACTAACATAGGCCATCTGACATCTAACATCTTTTTCTTGCGCTCGCGGGCGCGAAGTCGCATAATCGCTCGGCAGTCAGGAGGCCGCAGCCGCACGGAGAAGGAAGATGGTCGGATTGACCGGACTCGAAAAGTTCTCTCACCTCGAAGACAAAATTTACCGCACCATCGAGCTGACCAAGACGCTCCGTCAGGAGAAGGAAGGGCTGGAGCGCGAGCTGGCCTCGGTGCGCCGCGAGCTGGGCGCGCTCCTGGACGAGAAGGACAGGCTCGAAACGCAGGTCGAGCGTCTCCTCTCCGAGCGCGACACGATACGCACGAAGGTCGAGGCGATGCTCGACGCCATCGCGGTGCTCGACCCCGAAGCCGTCGAGGTGATGCGCAGGTAGTCCTGAGATTTAACCGATGAGCGCCATCAAGAACCCGGCGGAAGGCACGCCGACCATCCGGGTCGAAATCTACAACCAGACCTACAACATCCGCTCCGACGGCGACAGCGAGTACGTCATCGGGCTGGCGGAGTTCGTCGACCGGCGCATGCGCGAAATCTCCTCGGGCACCCTCACCGTCGACTCGCTCAAGGTCGCCATCCTCGCCGCGCTCCACGTCGCCGACGAGCTGCACCGCCTCAAGCGTCTGCACGAGCAGACCGACCAGCAGCTCGCCGCGCGCAGCGCCGAGTGTGCCGAGATGCTCGACCGCGTCCTCAAGACGCGCACCGCCGCCGAGCAGGTCACCCCGACCATCTCCATCTCCTGAAGCCCACGCCCGCGAGCCCTTTTCGCCAAGCCGAACCACCGGACGCGAGCCCCCCATATTAACTGACGGGAGTGCCGAGTCCCGTGCTTTACCGCTCGAAGAGAGACCTTCGGCTCGTCGAACTCGTCCGGGGCGGGGCGCTCGCGCCGCTCGCCGTCGGCCTCTGCAACGGCCCGCGCCGGGGCCCGAATTTAAGGGCGGCCGCGTCGTGCGGACGTCCGGGCCCGACCGGCGCGGACGCCGTCGGCGGGCACTGTTTTTGCGCCCCTTAGAGCCCCGACCGGCCCGCCTTGTCAAGCGCCGCGGCGGAAAATTTTCGGACGCATTTTCTGACGCCGCGGCGCGCGCTGTGTTAGTATTTTTCCAGGCTGAGGGAGTCGCTTCTGCGCGGCCCGCCACCGATTTACAATGGTTGAGCCTATGTCGTGAATTAGGGAGACCGATGCCGTCCACCAGTGCTGCCCCTCAATGATAGGGATTGCCGGAGGTGGCGGCTTCGACCGCAAGGTTCAGGTCACCCACCTGTTAACGCAGGTTCAATTACGACTTCGGAGCGGCCGACGCGGTTCTTCCCCCAGCCCTTCTTTTTAGTAAATGGTGGACGGTCAACGGCGAATAGTGAAGCTTTCTTCCACTCGCCATTGGCCGTTCACCATTTACTGCTTTTGAGCCTATGAGAATCCTGATGATCGGCGACGTGGTGGCGCGGCCGGGGCACGTGGCGGTGCTGGAGCGCATACAGGACTTGCGCGAGCAGCACGCCGTCGACCTCGCGGTGATGAACGCCGAGAATCTCGCGGGCGGGTTCTCCGTCACGCCCCAGATGGCCGAGGAGCTGTTCGCCGCCGGCATCGACGTGATGACCTCCGGCAACCACATCTTCGACAAGCGCGAGGCCGCCGCCTACATCGCGCGCCAGCCGCGCCTGCTCCGGCCCGCGAACTACCCGGCGGGGACGCCCGGCGCGGGGATGTGGGTGGGCGAGGCGCGCGGCACGCGCGTGGCCGTCATCAACCTGATGGGGCGCGTCTTCATGCCGCCGACGCACGACAGCCCCTTCGCGGCCGCCGACCGCCTGCTCTCGGGGCTGGACGAGTCGGTCAAAGTCCGGCTCGTGGACGTCCACGCCGAGGCGACCTCGGAGAAGGTCGCGCTGGCCTGGTACATGGACGGGCGCGTCTCGGCGGTCGTCGGCACGCACACGCACGTCCAGACCGCGGACGAGCGGATACTCCCGCGCGGCGCGGCCTTCATCACAGACCTCGGGATGACCGGCAGCTACTCGGGCTGCATCGGCATGGAGACGGAGGGCGTCATCGCGCGCTTCCTGAGCCCGGCCACGCCGCGCCCCGAGCACTCCAAAGGCGGCGTGCGCATCTGCGCCGCGCTCGTCGACGTGGACGACGCCACCGGCCGCGCGCGCGAAATCTCGCGCCTCTCCCTCCCGCACGAATCGTGAAGAAGGGTAGACAGTAGACAGTAGTCAGTAGACAGTAGCGCTCCGCGCCGCGGTCATTGACGCCAACACCAGGACGATTTAACTGTCGAAGGAGTTTCTACTGACTACTGACTACTGCCTGCTATTCCCCGGCGTCGGCCGAGGAGGCGAGGGGTGGGGAGCTGAGGGCGAGGCGGTAGCTTTCGGGGAGCGAGATGACGCGGTTGTTGCCGTCGGTGACGACGTGGCCGGTCTCGCCCTCGGCGATGATGACGCCGTCGGAGGCGCGGATTATCTCGTAGCCGAAGCGGACGGAGCGGCGGCGCAGCTCGGTGATGTGCGTGCGGACGATCAGCTCGTCGTCGTAGAGCGCGGGGGCCTTGTAGCGGCAGTAGCTTTCGGCGACGACGAGGAAGGCGCGGTCGTTCTCCTCCATGTCCTTGTAGGCGAAGCCGCGCGCGCGGCAGAACTCGGTGCGCCCGATCTCGAACCAGACGAGGTAGTTCGCGTGGTACACTACGCCCATGCGGTCGGTCTCGGCGTACCGCACGCGGATGGTCGTCTCGTGCCAGTCGTCGAAGATGGCGTCTGCCTCCAGGGGTTGCATCATCTGTAGCTCGGATGGGCCTTCCGCGCCTGGCGGGGCGCGGGCGGTTGCGTGCCGAATTCAAAGGGTCGCGAGAGCGTTCCGGGTTCAGCGGACTATAAAAGCGAAGGGTTCGTGATGTCAAAGAGAATCAGGCTGCGGAAGTTGCTCGCGCCGGCGCTGGCCGCGGCGCTCCTCGGGGCGGCGGCGTCGCCGCCCACGGCCACGGCGCAGAGGGCCAAGACCGCGGTCGTCAACCCGAAGACGGCCGCCGTGCGCGAGGCGACCACCGAGGTGCTGCGCGAGACGAGTCAGCTCCGCAAGCTCCCAGTGCTCAGGCAGGTGCGCAGCGGGGCGCAGTCGCGCGCCGAGATCGAGCAGATGCTCGTGCGCAACCTCAACGAGAGCTCGACGCCCGAGGAGATGTCGGCCTCCGAGGCGACGCTCAAGAAGCTCGGCCTCGTCCCCGCCGACTTCCAGCTCCGCCCCTTCATCATCAAGCTGCTCACCGAGCAGGTCGCCGGCTACTACGACCCGAAGACGCAGGAGTTCTACCTCGCCGACTGGATCGACCTCGACGGCCAGCGCCCCGTGATGGCGCACGAGCTGGTTCACGCGCTCCAGGATCAGCACTTCAACCTCCGCCGCTTCGAGAACTGGCCCAAGCACGACTCGGACGCCGAGCTGGCCGCGCACTCGCTGGTCGAGGGCGACGCCTCGTTCCTGATGATGCAGTACGTGGTGCAGAACCCCGCGCGGCAGCTCGCCTTCCTGAAGGCGATGATCGCGGGCGGCTCGGGCTCCAGCGAGCAGATAGAGAAGGCCCCGCGCGTGCTGCGCGAGACGCTGCTGTTCCCGTACATGCAGGGGACGTCGTTCGTGACGCAGGTCTACAAGCGCGGCGGGTGGGAGGCGGTGACGGCCGCCTACAAGACGCTGCCGCAGTCGACCGAGCAGGTGCTCCACCCGGAGAAGTTCCAGGCGGGCGAGGCCCCGCAGAAGGTCGCGCTCCGCGACGTCTCGGCGTCTTTGGGCAAGGGCTGGAAGATGGCCGACCACGACGTCGAGGGCGAGTGGGGCTTCTACCTCCTGCTCGACGAGTTTCTACAGTCGGCCGACGCGTCGAAGAGGGCGGCCGAGGGGTGGGGCGGCGACCGCTACGCGCTCTTCCTCGGGCCCAACCGCGCGACCGACGTGGTCGTGGCGCACAAGACCGCCTGGGACACGGAGGCGGACGCCATCGAGTTCTTCGACGCCTACGTGAAGCGGACGTCGAAGCGTTACGGCGTCGAGCCGTCGGAGGTCGCGGAGTCCGGCCGCCAACTCTGGAAGACGAAGGAGGGCGGCGTCATCATGGAGCGCTCGGGCGGCGCGGTCGTCATCATCGAAGGCGTACCCGACGGCGTCGACGCGAAGTCTCTGCTCAAACTGCTTTAGAGCAATCTTCGCACGGTCAGGCTTCCGCCTGGGCAGTAGTCGCGCCCGCGTCGCTCCATAATTCCGCCCGCGAAATGGTTCGCTGCACGCCGAACACAGACGCCGCCGTCGTCATCGACTTTACGGACGACTGCGGCCCCGGCGGCCGCGCCTGCTTCGCACGACCCGTCGAAATCATCGCCGCGCGCTCGCCGGAAGAGGTGCGACCCGCGCTCGGGGAGGTCGAACGCGCCGCGGCCCGCGGTCTTTACGCCGCGGGCTTCGTGTCGTACGAGGCCGCGCCCGCCTTCGACCGCGCACTGAAGGTGAGGCCGGGCGTGAAGGACTTGCCGCTCCTCTGGTTCGGCGTCTTCGACGGCCCCTCCGAAATCGAGTCGGGCGGGGGAGGGGAGTTCCGAATTTCGGACTGGTCGCCCTCGGTCGGCCGTCCCGAGTACGTGCGAAGCGTCTGCGCCGTGCGCGAGGCGATTGCGCGCGGCGACACCTATCAGGTCAACTACACTCTGAGGCTGCGCGCTCGCTTCGGGGGCGACGACTTCGCCTTCTACGAGCGCCTGCGCGCGGCGCAGCGGGCGCGCTTCGCCGCCTACGTCAACGCCGGCCGCTTCCGCGTGCTCTCGGCCTCGCCCGAGCTTTTCTTCCGGCGTCGCGGCCGACGCGTCGAGACGCGCCCGATGAAGGGGACGGCCGCGCGCGGCCGCTGGCGGGAGGAGGACGCGCGAATCGCCGCGCGGCTCGCCGCCTCGGAGAAGAACCGCGCCGAGAACCTGATGATCGTCGACCTCCTGCGCAACGACCTCGGGCGCGTCGCCGAGACGGGCACCGTCTGCGTCGAGAAACTCTTCGAGGTGGAGCGTTACCCGACGGTCTTCCAGATGACTTCGACCGTCGCGGCCGTGCTCCGCGAGGGCGCGACGGTCGAAGACGTCTTCGCCGCGCTCTTCCCGTGCGGCTCCGTGACGGGCGCGCCCAAGGTGAGCACGTCGCGCATCATCGCCTCGCTCGAAGACGCGCCGCGCGGCGTCTACTGCGGCGCGGTCGGGTTCGTCGCGCCGGGCGGCGACGCGGCCTTTAACGTCGCCATCAGAACCGTCGTCCTCGACTCGGAGACGGGCGAGGCCGTCTACGGCGTCGGCGGCGGCGTCACCTGGGACTCGACGCCCGGCGGCGAGTACGCGGAGGCGCTGGACAAGGCGCGCGTGTTGACGGAGCGCGACCGCGATTTCGAGCTGCTCGAAACGCTGCGGCTGGACGGGTCCGGCTACGGCCTGCTCGAAGAACACCTCGGGCGGCTCGAAGCGTCGGCGGAGTATTTCGACTTCCGCGTCTCGGTCGCGGAGGTCCGCGAGGCGCTCCGCGTGCACGCGGAGGCGCACGCGGGCGGCGCACGCCGCGTCCGCCTGCTCGTCGCGGCGGACGGGCGGGCCCGAGTCGAGAGCGAGCCGCTCGCCGAGACGCCGCCCGCGCCGCGCCGCGTCGCGCTCGCGCTCACGCCGGTCGACGACGCTGACCGCTTCCTCTATCACAAGACGACGCGGCGCGAGACTTACGAGGCGCGCCGCGCCGAGCGGCCGGGGGGTTTCGACGTGCTGCTCTGGAACGGGCGGGGCGAGCTGACGGAGTTTACGAACGGCAACCTCGTGGTCGAGCTGGACGGCCGCCGCTGGACGCCGCCGCGCGAGTGCGGCCTGCTCGCGGGGACTTTCCGCGCGGGGCTTCTGCGCCGCGGCGAGGTGGCCGAGCGCGTGCTGACGAGGGACGACCTGCCGCGCGCCGCGCGCGTCTGGCTCGTCAACGGCGTCCGCGGCTGGGTGGAGGTGAGCCCGGTTTGAGCCGCCCGCGCGCGCGGCGGCCGGGGGATTTATCCAAAAACTCTGCTTATCCCAATGATAAAATCTTTTAGCTTTGATTATT
>DASVSK010000431.1:0-2113 GCA_036388135.1 Pyrinomonadaceae bacterium
CCCCGCGACGAAGCCGCCGACGTGCGCCGCGTAGGCCACGCCGCCCTCCTGCGCGCCGCCGCCGAGGATGCCGAGCCCGCTGACGAACTGGAACAGGAACCACAGCCCGAGCGCGACGTAGGCCGGCACGGCCGTCAGGAAGTTGAAGAGGATGACCCTCACACGGTTGTGAGGGAAGAGGACGATGTAGCCGCCGAGCACGCCCGAGATAGCACCCGACGCGCCCAGGCTCGGCACGAGCATCGACGACCCGCCCTCGCTGAAGGCGGCGGTCGAGAAGACGTGCGCGAGCGAGGCCAGGATTCCGGTCAGGAGGTAGAAGGCGAGGTAACGCGCGTGGCCGAGCCGGTCTTCGAGGTTGTCGCCGAAGACCCAGAGGAAGAGCATGTTGCCGAACAGGTGCATCAGGCCGCCGTGCATGAACATCGAGACGAGCAGCGTGAGGTAGACGCTGCCGGGCGTCGGCTGGAGGCCGGGGATGCGTATGCGCTGGTCGGTCGGCTCGACGCGGACGACGCGGTCGGGCGTCACGAGGTCGCGCCCCGTGACGATCTCCTGCGGCACGGTCGCCCACGCGTAGGTGAACCTGTTCTCCTCCGCGCCCAGCCCCTGGAAGAAGACGAAGACGAGGAGGTTGGCGGCGATGAGCGCGTAGTTGACCAGCGGCGTGGTCGTGCGCCCGGTGTTGTCGTCGCCGATGGGGAAGACCATTTTTGTTGACCCCTCTCCCGCACGCCGCCGCCGGCGGCCGCGCGGGCGAACAGACCGCCCCCTCGTCCCCGGAGCCCGAAGCTTCTGCCAGTCTTCTGGCGGAAGTTTTACGGGAGTATCAAGACTTGGTGCCCGGCACGGAGCGGAAGGCGAATGGCGAAAGTCTGGACGGCGCTCCGCGCTGATTTAAGTTAAATCACGCCGCGGGCGCGTCCGCGCTTTCGCCCTCCGCCCTTCGCCTTTCAATCTATGACGTCGCGGCTGCTCGGCCCGGACTTGACGACGCCGGAGGCGGCGAGCGCGGGCGTGTGCGGCCTCAGAAGCTCGTAGCCCTCGGAGCGCGCCACGTAGGTCGCCGCCGTGATGTCGCCCGCCACGTTCAGGGTCGTCCGGCACATGTCGAGGATGCGGTCGACGCCGAGGATGATGGCGATGAGCGCGGGCGGGATGTTGTAGGAGGCGAGCATGATGATGATGAACGGGATCGAGCCGGAGGGCACGCCCGCCGTGCCGATGCCGCCGAGGATGGCGAAGTAGGCGATGCCGAGCTGCTGCCCGATGGTCAAGTCCACGCCCGCGAGCTGCGCCAGGAAGAGCACCGTCACGCCCTCGTAGAGCGCCGTCCCGTTCTGGTTGGCGGTCGCGCCGACCGTCAGCACGAAGCTGTTTATCTCGCGCGGCACGCCCAGGTTCTCCTCCGAGACGCGCAGCGCCGTCGGGAGCGTCGCGTTCGACGAGGAGGTGGAGAAGGCCGTCAGCATCACGGTCTTGATGCGGCGGAAGAACTCCAGCGGCGAGATGCGCGAAAGGAAGTAGACCGACAGCGAGTAGACGCCGAACATGTGAAGCCCGAGGCCCAGCAGCACCGTCGCCACGAACCACGCGAGCGCGCCGAGCAGGTCGAGGCCGAACCGCGCCGTGTTGTTGAAGAGCAGGCACGCGACCGCGAACGGCGCGATCTTCATGATGATGTCGATGATCTTCGCCGAAATCTCGAAGAGCGCCTGGAGGCCGCGCAGCAGCGGCGCGCTGACCTCCACGGGGACGAGCGTCGCGGCGATGCCGAGCAGCACGGCGAAGAAGAGCAGTTGGAGCATGTCGGGCACGTCCGTCTGCTGCTCGGCCCCCGCCTTGATGCCCGCGACCGAGGCCACGGGGTTGGCGGGCACGATGCTCTTGACCACCGCCATCAGCGTGGAGTCCTTCGACTCGGCCTGCTTGGCGTCGGCCTGCCGCTTCTTGGCGTCCTCGCCGTACCGCGCCTGGAGCCCCTGCGCGGTCGCCGGGTCGACCCTCGTCCCCGGCCGGAGCGTGTTCGCCAGCGTCAGCCCGATGACGACCGAGACGGCGGAGATGACGATGGTGTAGGCGAACGTCTTGAGGCCGACGCGCCCGAGCTTGC
>DASVSK010000432.1:0-12847 GCA_036388135.1 Pyrinomonadaceae bacterium
AACACCCGCCGCCCGTCACCCACCCGGCCATGCAGAGCCTTCACTTGCAGACGTCGACGCAGGAGACGCCGGACGCGGCGGCCGAGGCCGAGCGCGTGGCGGCGCTTTTGGACGAGCGGCGCGCGGAGCTGACGGCCTTGCAGGAGGGGTTCCGCGAGTTCAAGGAGCGTTACGCGCGGACGGTCGGGGGCCGCCTCGCCGAGTTGGCCGAGGTCGAGGCCGAGATACGGCGCGCCGAGGCGCGGCTCGCCGGCGTGGAAGAGGACGAGGGCGGGGCGGAAGAGGGGCGAGCAGACTTTTACGGCACGGCCCCGTCGGCCGTCCCGGCGAAGTCGGGTCTGCGCAAACTCTTCTGGTCGGTCGCGCGCATGTTCCACCCCGACCACGCCGCCGACGAGGAGGAGGCGCGCCGCCGCCACGCCATCATGGCCGAGGCGAGCCGCGCCTACCGCGACGGCGACGTCGAAAGCCTCTCGACGCTTCTGGACGACGAGCAGCTCCAGTCCTTCTGCGCGACCTCCGCGCGCGAAGACGAGCCCGGGGACGCGGCCGCGCGCCTCCTGCACCTGAAGGAAGAGCTGATAACCATCGAGTTCGGCATCAAGCGGCTCAAGCAGGACAGGCTCTACCACCTCATGCTCAAGGCCGCGGAGGAGTCGCGCGAAGGCCGCGACGCCCTCGCGCAGATGGCCGAGAGCGTCACGCGCAAGATAGCGAAGGCGCGCAACCGCCTCGCGCACCTCTCCTGACGCATGAAAATAATTATCACGGGCGCGGGCGGGCTGGTCGGCGGCTCGCTGTCGCGCCGCTTCGCACGCCGCGGCGACGAGGTGCTCACGCCCCTTCGCGCCGACCTCGACGTGACGGACGCGGCGGCGGTCGGACGTTTGATCGAGTCGGAGCGGCCGGGGCTCGTCGTCAACTGCGCCGTGCTCGGCGTGGACGAGTGTGAGCGCGACCCCGCGGCCGCGCTCGCCGTCAACGCCGAGGCCCCGCGCGCTCTCTCCGCGGCGGCGGCGGAGGCGGGCGCGGAGTTCCTGCACTTCAGCACCAACTACGTCTTCGACGGCGAGGGAGAGAGGTTCTATGCGGAGACGGACGAGCCGCGCCCTTCGAGCGTCTACGGGCGCACGAAGGCCGGGGGCGAGCGCGCGGCGCTCGACGCGAACCCGCGCTGCGTGGTCGTGCGAACCTCCTGGGTCTTCGGCGCAGGCAAGAGCAGTTTTCTCTCGACGGCGCACCGAGAGATGCTGGCCGGTCGCCGCGTCCGCGCCATCAGCGACACGTGGGCCAGCGTGACCTACGTCGAAGACCTCTCGACGCGCGTGGAAGAGATTCTCGCGCGGCGCGGGCGCGGCCTCTTCCACGTCGTCAACGGGGGCGTCTGCACCTACGAAGACTTCGCGCGCGAAGCCGCTCGCCTCGCCGGCCTCGGCGAGCGGGAGGCCGCGCCGCTCGTCGAGACGGTCACGGAGGCCGAGATGCGCCGCCCCGCCCCGCGCCCGCGCTACACGCCCCTGCGCTGCCTCGCCGCCGAAGGGCTCGGGCTCCCGCCCTTGCGAGACTGGCGCGAGGCGCTCGCCGACTACGTCGGGAACGATGAGCGCCGAAGCGCCGAACGTTGAACTGATAACAAAAGGCCGGGCCTCCCGAACGGGAACCCGGCCTCCGTCTTTCAGCCCATCACTCATCACTCATCGCTCATCGCTCATCGCTCTCAACGCTTCTTCCGCCCTGTTGATGAACTTGAGTGCGGCGCGCAGGTTGGCGTGGGCGGCGTGGTCTGCGTCGTCGGCGCGCAGGCCGAGCCGGGGGAGCGCGCCGGGCGGCGGGGCGTCGAAGGAGTTGACGTTGACGACGAGCGCGCGAGCGGGCTCGGCCCTGAGCCGCCAGTAGAGGCCGTCGCGGAAGGCCCCGCGCGCCTCGCGCAGCAGCCGCGCGGGTCGGTCGAGCGGGAGCGAGGAGAGTAGACGGTCGAGCTGTTCGAGCCTGCGCGGCAGAGTCTCCGAAGTCGCTTCGTCAAGCGCGCCGCCGCTCACCCGCGCGCCGCCGCTGACACGCACGCCGCCGCTTAACCCCGCGCTCAACTCTTTGAGTTCTCGGAGCGCCTCTTCGGCCAGCGCACGGTCGGTGGCGCGCTCCGCGCGAATCAGGTTCAACGAGTCGAGCGCCGCGGCGTCGCGCGCCCCGCGCGCGTAGAGCAACGCCGCCTCGGCCCAGCCCGCGTGCAGCCGCGCCTTCGCGCCGAGCAGGCGCGCGCGGTCGCCGCGTGCTTCGGCGCAGACGCGCGCGTAAGCGTCGCGCAGCTCGCGCGCGCAGTCGGCGGTGCCGCCCCCGGCGCGCAGCGCCGACTCGTAGAGCGCGACGGCCGTCGAGAGGTCGGTCTTCACGCCGCCGTCGCGCAGCTTCGACACGGACGCGAAGAGGTCGGGGTAGAGCTTGCGCGCGGCCTTCACGAAGTCGCCGGGGCGCGCGGAGTCGGCTGCCGCTTCGAGCCGCCGCAGCTTCGAGAGGACGGCCTCGGCCCTCTTGAGTTCTTTGACGACGGGCGCGCGCCCGCGCTCGGACGCTTGCGCGGCGGGCGACGCGAAGACGGAGAGACACAGAAGAGTGAGAAGGACTATCCGACGGGGCATGCGGAGAGTAAAGGCCAAATAGGACGCGACTTCCCCAAATGTCGTCAACACGACCGCCGACGAAAGACGCCGCGGCACTTGGAGACAAGTCCCGCGGCGTCTTCGGTGCGCGAAAGGTTTGGGTCGGTGAGGTTAGCGGATGACCGGGCGCGGGTAGCTGGCGGTGCGCCCCGTGTCGTTGAGGTCCTGCATCTTCCAGATGCTCGGCACGCCGCGGTGGAGTAGCCGCCCGTCGCGTTCGACCCAGTACTCCGCCGTCCCGAACGTCTCCCACGCGCTCGGCGTGTAGAGACTGCAACCGTCGTGATAGATGGTGCTGACGATGAACTCCCTGCCGTCGGGCAGGGTGTAGACGCCCAACTCCCGAAGCCTCGGTTTGGGTGTCCTCGATGGCCTTTGGGCCGCGACCGCTTGAACCATAGCTGCCTCCCTCAAGTGAAAAAACGTCGTGGTCGAGGGGGACCGGGAGCAACCACGCGAACCTGATTGAATCGTCAGGAAAAGGTGACGCGATAATAGCACAAAGCCGACGTTTTGGAAGAAAAATTTTCGACCCGCTTAGTTCACAACCCAAACAAAATCAGTACGTTACCGGACGTCGGGCGACGCGCCGGGGCTCGGACGGCGTGCCCCCGCGCGGCGGCGCGAGGCCGCATCTGGCACTATCCTTGCAGCCCCCGTACGGCGAAAAAGCGGCGGCAATAAAATGTGCGGAAAAGGGCCCGGCGGGGGCGGTCGCGCGTACGGTTTCGGCGGGCGGCGCGTACCCTTACTGAACGTCCGCGGCCGTCAGAAGGAGGGAAAGTTGGGGGCCGAAGAAGAGACGAACGGCGGCGGCGAACAGGCGCGGGGCGGGGGCGACTGGCGCGAGAATTTAATCGGGACGGACGATGGGCTCCGCGAGCTGCTCGCGGAGACGCGGCGCATAGCCGTGCTCGGGATAAAGACCGAGCGGCAGGCGTACCAGCCAGCCTTCTACGTCCCGCAGTACCTCGCCGCGGCGGGGCTCGAAGTCATCCCCGTGCCGGTCTACTATCCGGAGGTGACGGAGATACTGGGGCAGAAGGTCTACCGTAAGCTCGCGGACGTGCCGGGGCCGGTCGACATGGTCAACGTCTTCCGCCGCCCCGAGGACGTCCCGCCGCACCTCGAAGACATCCTGGCGGCGAAGCCGAAGTCGGTCTGGTTCCAGTCCGGCATCCGCCACGACCAGGTCGCCGAGCAGCTCGCGCGCGCCGGCATCAAGGTCGTGCAAGACCTCTGCCTGATGGTCGAGCACCGCGCGCTGGGGCGGCGTCGCTGACGGAAGATTCTTAGAACTTGGAACAAGGTTTACGAGAGGGAGTCAACGAATGAGTGTGAAGCTGAAGAAGTTGAGCGAGCAGGTCGTGGTCATCACGGGCGCGTCGAGCGGCATCGGGCTGGTGACGGCGCGCGAGGCGGCGCGGCGCGGCGCGAAGCTCGTGCTGGCGGCGCGCGCCGAGGACGCCTTGCGCCGGCTCGCCGGGGAGATCAACGCCTCGGGCGGCGAGGCCGTCCACGTCGCGGCCGACGTGGGGCGCGAGGCCGACGTGCGGCGCATCGCCGAGACGGCGCTGGAGCGCTTCGGCCGCGTCGACACGTGGGTCAACAACGCGGGCGTCTCCATCTACGGGAGGATTCTGGACACGCCGGTCGAGGACATGCGGCGGCTCTACGAGACGAACTTCTGGGGCGTGGTCTACGGCTCGCTCGTCGCGGCCGAGGTGCTGCGCCAGCGCGGCGGCGCGCTCATCAACGTCGGCTCGACGGTGAGCGACCGCGCCATCCCGCTCCAGGGCGTCTACAGCTCTTCTAAGCACGCGGTCAAGGGCTTCACCGACGCGCTCCGGATGGAGCTTGAGGAGGAGGGCGCGCCCGTCTCCGTCACGCTCGTCAAGCCGGCGGCCATCGACACGCCTTACACGAAGCACGCGAAGAACCTTCTGGAGAAGGAGCCGGCGGTGCCGCCGCCGGTCTACGCGCCCGAGGTGGTGGCCGAGGCCATCCTCCACTGCGCCGAGACGCCCGAGCGCGACGTCTTCGCGGGCGGCGGCGGCAAGGCGATGTCCCTGATGGACAAGTACACGCCGCGGCTCGGCGACAAGGTGATGGAGACCTTCATGTTCGACGCGCAGAAGCTGGACGAGCCGACGCGCCCGCGCGGCGACGGCGGGCTCTACGAGGCTTCGGGCGAGCTGAAGGAGCGCTCGGGCGACGACTACCGCGTCATGGAGTCGAGCCTCTACACGAAGGCGTCGCTCCACCCGCTGCTGACGGGCGCGCTCATCGCGGGCGCGGGCATCGCGGCGGCGGCGCTGCTTCTGCCGCGCGGCTCGAACGGCGGCTCGCGCGGCGGGCGCACGCGCACGCGCGAGGGCGCTTGGCCCTCCGCGGCGGGGCTCCCGGCCGAAGGGTGAAGTCGGTTCGAGGTAGAGGGCGTGAGTGTTCGAGCGCGCCGGCGTCTTCAGCACGCCGGCGCGCTCTTCTTTCGCCGCGCCACGCGGAGGGGGTTCTCGCGGCGGAGCTTTTAGCCCCCGGCGGCCGTATAATCTTCCGACGTTAAATCACTCGGCAGAAGACTCGGGTTCAACTTGATGAGCGTAACTTTCGTTGACGTGCTGCTGGCGCTGGTCGTGGCGCTCGGCGTGTGGCAGGGCTGGCAGCGCGGGCTGCTGCTGGGGCTGCTGGACCTCGTGCGCTGGGTCGGCGGGCTGCTGTTCGCGCTGCGCTTCTACCAGCCGGTCGCGCGCTGGCTCGGGCCGCGCGTGAGTTGGGATCAGGCGTGGGACGAGCCGGCGGCGTTCCTGCTGACGGCGTTGGCGGCCGGGCTTGTCATCCACCTCGCGGGGCAGGCGCTTCTGGGGCGCGTGTCGGAGGCGACGCACAGGGGTAAGCTGAACCGCGCGCTCGGCACCCTGCCGGGGCTCGCGGGCGGGCTCATCTCGGCGGCCATCCTCGCGTCGCTGCTGCTGGCCGCGCCGCTGCCCGAGTCCTTGCGCGAGTCGGCGCGCGCGAGCGCCTTCGCCAACCAGCTCACGGCCTACACCGAGCGGGTCGAAGACCGGCTCGCGCCCGTCTTCAACGAGGCCATCCAGCAGACGCTCAATCGCCTGACGATACGCCCCGAGTCGAACGAGCGCGTCGACCTCGGCTACAAGGTCGAAGAGGTGAGGCCGCGCCCCGACCTCGAAGCGCAGATGCTCGAACTCGTCAACGAGGAGCGCCGCGCCGCGGGCCTGAAGCCGCTCGCGCCCGACCCGGAGATGACCGAGGTGGCGCGCGCCCACTCGGCCGACATGTTCGCGCGCGGCTACTTCGCGCACGTCTCGCCGGACGGGCTCAACCCCTTCGACCGGATGACGCGCGCGGGCGTCGCGTACCGCGCCGCGGGCGAGAACCTGGCGCTCGCGCCGACCGTCAAGGTCGCGCACACGGGGCTGATGAACTCCCCCGGCCACCGCGCCAACATCCTCCACACCTCCTTCGGCCGCCTCGGCATCGGCATCATGGACGGCGGCTACCGCGGCATCATGGTCTCGCAGGAGTTCCGCAACTAGGGCAGGGGAATTCACATGGGTGGACAGGATGAACAGGATAAAGCATTCAGGATTTGAAATTTCAAAATTGAACCTGAAATCTTTAACTCTTATCCTGTTCATCCTGTCCACCCATGTGAATTCTTCCTTCTGCCAGTCGAAAGGGGCGGGTGACACGGCCGGTTCAATTCAGCGTTGAGGAGGCTTCGGCGGGTCACAGGCTCGACGAGTTTCTGGCCGAGCGCGTGGCCGGCTTGAGCCGGATGCGCATCGCGGGGCTGCTGGCGCGCGGCGCGTGCGCGGTGAACGGCGAGGCGGCGCACGCGGGGCGGCGTCTGAGTGCGGGCGATCTGGTCGAGGTCGAGTCGGACGGCGACGCGCCCAACGCGATGACGCCCGAGCGCGCGCCGCTCGACATCGTTCACGAGGACGAGCACCTCGTCGTCGTCGTCAAGCCCGCCGGGGTGCTCGTTCACCCCACGCTCGGCGTCAAGCGCGGCACGCTCGCCAACGCGCTCGCCTACCACCTCAACCGCGCGCTGATTGATGACAGCGGCGCTCTCATCAATGAACAGTCGGCGTCGGACGTCCCGCACGCGTTCGTCCGCCCCGGCCTCGTCCACCGGCTCGACCGCGACACGTCGGGGCTCCTCGCGGTTGCCAAGACGCAGGCCGCGCTCAGCCGACTCTCGCAACACTTCCAGCGCCGTCTCGTCGAGAAGCGTTACCTGGCGGTCGTCGGCGGGGTCGTGGCGGACGAACGCCTGACCGTCGACGCGCCCATCGGACGCGACGAAGACGCCCGCCCGCGCTGGGGCGTGTCGGACGCGGGGCGCTCGGCCGAGACGCGGCTGCAAGTGCTTGAGAGGCGCGCGCCGCGCACGCTCGTCGAGCTTGAGCCGGTGACCGGCCGCACGAACCAACTGCGCATACACTGCGCGCACGCGGGGCACCCGGTCGTCGGCGACACGCTCTACGGCGGCGAGCCGCACACGCGTCTCTGCCTGCACGCGGCGCGGCTGGGCTTCCGCCACCCGGCCACTAACGAGTGGGTCGAATTCACCTCCGAAGCGCCGCCGGAACTCCTCCGGGCACTCGCCTGAAACCGCCAGAAGAACGGATTTCATCCGAAAATTTGTCCAAACCGGTCGCGTAATTTTTTTCAAATTAATGGTTGCATTACGGACGCGGAAAGATTTATATTCTCCGCCAATTCGGGCATGCGGTGAATCCAAATGCCTAGACGGTTGCTGGGGTGAGGACAGTGACCGTTGCCATGAGGTGGGCGCGATGAACCCCAAGTTCGTCGCGCCCGCTTTTATTTTGCCGCCCCGGCCTACGTCGCCGCGCCGCACTCCGCACTCCGCCGTCACACAAGCGCCGCGCGTAATCGACCCTTTCAGTTTTTAAGCCCCAACGCCGTAAGCGCGCCGTCGCGCCGCCTTTGTACCCGTCGCGACTTACTTACGGCTCGCGTGTGGGGTATATTCCAGTCATCCCCCGAAAGACTTTCCCCTTCGGACGCCGGCCGCCGCGAGCGCGCGCCGACGCTCCCGTCGGATTTTTTCCTGTAACCGGGATTTGTGAGCGGCCGTCTTCCACTTGGCGGCCGCGGAAGGAGACAGCATGGCTGAACAGGACAGGGCGGACACGCCCGACAGGTTCGCGCACGGCACGGGGCGCACGGAGACGCATCAGGCGGAGCAGGACAGTTTCAGGCCGGGCGAGACCGCCGGCGGGCAGACGACCCTGCCGGACGCGGGGCGCGCCGAAGGCGACGGCGGCGCGGGCCACGCCGAAGGCTCGGAGGGCGCGGTCGGCGAGATGGACTTCACGGGCGCGCCCGCGGGCCCCGGCGGCGGCTCGGGCCCGAGTGGCGGCTCGGCCGCGGGCGAGTCGCGCGGCGGCGGGACGCCGGGCGGCTCGACGACCTCGGGCGGGACAGGCCCGGGCGTGGCCGGCCCCGGGCCGCAGTCGATAGAGAGCACGACGGCCGCGCTCGGCGACATGGAGCCTTCGGCCGGGACGGGCGGCGCGAGCCGCGCGGAGACCGACAACGACGACGACTCCTGAAGGGCTTCGGCCGTCAGCGCCCGAGGCCCCGCATAACACCAACCCGAAGACGACGACGGCAGTGAACCAAATGAAAAAGCTTTTCCTCTTCTTAACGCTCTCGCTCCTCGCGCACGCGCCCGCGGGCGCACAGACTCAGCAGGGCGGCGAGGCGGCGCGTCCGGCGCGGCAGCGTCTGGTCGGCGAGGTGACGGCCGTGGACTCGGCCTCGCGGCAGTTGACGGTGCGCGCCGACTCGGGCGAGACCGTGTCGCTGACGACGACCGAGCAGACGACCTACCTGCGGATGCCGCCCGGCGAGACGAGTCTACAGAAGGGGCAGCCGGCCGCATTCGCCGACGTGCGCGTCGGCGACCGCGTGCTCGCGCCCGGCGTCTCGACGGCGGGCGGCGGCGCGCGCCAGATAATCCTGATGGCGCGCGCGGCGGCGGCGGCGGGCGGCGGGCCGGGGCGCGACGACGGCCGCAGGCTCAACGGCCGAGTCGTCTCGGTGGACGCGTCGAAGAAGTTGATCTTGGTGCAGGCGCGTGGGCGCGAGGGCGCGGAGGCCGTGACGGTCGACGCCTCCGGCGCGGCGCGCTTCCTGCGCTTCGCGCCCGACTCGACGCGGCCGGCCGACGCGCAGCCGGGCGCGTTCGCCGACGTGCGCGCGGGCGACTCCCTGCGCGCGACGGGCGAGCGCTCGGCCGACGGCGCGACCTTCAAGGCGGAGGAGGTTCTCTCCGGCGCGTTCTCGCGCTTCGCGGGCACGGTGACGAAGGTCGACGCCGCGCGCGGCGAGCTGACCGTCACGAACGAGCAGGCGGGGCGGGCCGTGACGCTCACGTTCGGCGCGCGCTCCTCGCTGCGCCGCGTGACTCCCGAGTTCGAGCAGGCGGTCGCCGAGAGGGCCGAGCGCTTCGGCCGTCGGGAGCAGAGACGCGCCTCGGGTCAGGGCGGCGGCGGTCAAGCGCAGGGCGAGGCCGGCGGCGGCGGCGCGCGTGAAGGCCGGCGTGAGGGCGGGCGCGGGCGACGCCGCGACGGCGACGGCGAGCAGCGCGCGGACGGCGAGAGGCGCGGCGAGGGCGGGCCACGCCGCGGCGGCGGCCCCGGCGGCGGCGGCAACAACTTCCAGCAGATGTTGGAGGGACTGCCCGCGGTCGCGCTCGCCGACTTGAAGAAGGGCGACGCGGTGGTCGTCACGGTGACTCCTGTCGCGGACGCCTCGCGCGCGACGGTCGTCTCGCTCCTCACCGGCTCGGCCGAGGTGCTGCGGAGCATGCAGCAGTTCCAGCGCGGCCCCGAAGGCCAGCGCGGCATGAGCCCCGGACTGCCCGGCGACGTCATCGGCGGCGGCCAGGGCCCGACGCGCGAGCCTCCGCGGTAAATGAAGTAGACAGTAGACAGTAGACAGTAGTCAGTAGCGCTCCGCGCCGCGGTCGTTGACGCTGACAGCCGAGCTGTTCGTAATAAGAAAGTTCTTCTACTGACTACTGTCTACTGACTACTGTCTACTGCTTTAACTAACGGAGTGCGGGTGGAGGGGGATGAGTAGATTGAGAAGGGAAGCAACACGGGCTGTGGCGCTGTGCGCGGCGGTTCTGTTTGTGGGCGCGTTCGCGGCGCGGGCGCAGCAGTCTTTGGGGACGCTGCGGGGGAACGTGAAGGACGAGCTGGGCGGCGTCATCATCGGCGCGGTCGTGACGGCGAGCGACGCGGCGGGCGTCGAGAAGACGGCGACGACCGACGAGCAGGGCAACTACGCCTTCTCGGGTCTGCCGCCCGGCCGCTACACGGTGCGCATCAACCAGGCGGGCTTCGCGGCCTACGAGAACCTCGGCGTCGAGGTGCCGGCCGGGCGCACCGACCCGCTCGACATCACCCTCACCGTCGCCATCGAGCAGGAGGAGGTGACGGTCACGGCCGAGGCCCCCGTAGGCACCGAGGCCGAGTCGCAGGCGGGCGCGGTCGTCCTGCGCGGCGAAGACCTCGACGCGCTGCCCGACGACCCCGACGACCTCTCGGAAGCCTTGCAGGCGCTCGCCGGCCCCGGCGCGGGAGCGAGCGAGGACGGCGCGCAGATTTACGTCGACGGCTTCACGGGCGGCCGCCTGCCGCCGAAGGAGTCGATCCGCGAGATAAGGGTCAACCGCAACCCGTTCTCGGCCGAGTACGACCGCCTGGGCTACGGGCGCGTCGAGGTCTTCACCAAGCCGGGCACCGACCGCTTCCGCGGGCAGGCGTTCTTCAACTTCAACGACGAGTCTCTGAACGCGCGCTCGCCGTTCGCCGCGACGCGCGCCCCCTACCAGTCGCGCCGCTACGGCGGCAACATCTCGGGGCCGCTCGCCTCCAAGCGCGCCTCCTTCTTCCTCGACTTCGAGCGGCGCGAGACGGACGACAACGACGTCGTGCGCGCCATCGTCCTGGACTCGGCGCTCAACCCGTTCACCTTCAACCAGTCGCTGCTCTCGCCCGACCGCCGGACGACCTTCAGCCCGCGCCTCGACTACCAACTCAACCCGACGAACACGCTCGTCGCGCGCTACACCTTCGAGACCCTGACGCGCGGCAACGAGGGCGTCGGCGACTTCAACCTGCCCTCGCGCGCCTTCGACGTCGAGACCACGCAGCAGACCGTCCAACTGACCGAGACGGCCGTCATCAGCGGGAAGGTCATCAACGAGACGCGCTTCCAGTACGAGCGCGACCGCCGCCGCCAGCAGGGCGGGACGGTCGCGCCGACCATCCGCGTGCTCGAAGCCTTCACCGGCGGCGGCGCGCAGGTCGGGGTCTCCGCGAGCGACCAGGACAACTTCGAGCTTCAGAACTACACCTCCTGGACGGCCGGCAGCCACGCGCTCAAGGCGGGCGCGCGCCTGCGCGCCGACCGCCTGCGCGACGTCTCGGAGCAGAACTTCGCCGGCACCTTCACCTTCGCGGGCGGGCAGGCCCCGCAGCTCGACGCCGCCGGGAACGTCGTCACCGACGCGTCGGGGGGCGTCGTGCTCACGCAGATCACGAGCCTCGAACGCTACCGGCGCACGCTGCTCTTCTCCGGGCCCAACTGCGGCGCGGGCGGGTTCCCGTGTCTCTCGCAGGCCGAGATACGCGCGCGCGGCGGCGGCCCCACGCAGTTCTCCGTCGCGGGCGGCGACCCGGAGGTCGGCGTCACCTACGTCGACTTCAGCCCGTTCATACAGGACGACTGGCGCGTCCGCCCCAACCTGACGGTGTCGGCGGGCCTGCGCTACGAGGCGCAGAACAAGATCGGGAGCAACCTCGACTTCGCGCCGCGCCTCGCCTTCGCGTGGTCGCCCGCCTCCGACCCGCGCAACCAGAAGACGGTCGTCCGCGGCGGCTTCGGCATCTTCTTCCAGCGCTTCGGGCAGAACCTGATCTTGCAGGCCGAGCGCACCGCGGGCGGGAGCCAGCAGTTCGTCGTCACCGACGCGGCCTCGCCCTTCCTCAACCAGGCCGTCTTCACGCCCGCGGGCGTGACGAATGTGCCGACCGCCGAGCAGCTCACGGCCTTCCAGGTGCGGCGCACCGTCCGCGAGATCGCGCCCGACCTGCGCTCGCCCTACACGATGCAGACCGCCTTCAGCGTCGAGCGCCAGTTCCCACACCGCGTCACGCTCTCGGTCAGCTACATCGGCGCGCGCACGCTCCACGCCCTGCGCTCGCGCAACGTCAACGCGCCTCTGACCGACGACGCGGGGCGGCCCCTGCGCGACGCTTCGGGCGCGCTCCTGCGCCCCGACCCGGCGCGCGGCAACGTCTTCCGCTTCGAGTCGAGCGGCGTCTTCAAGCAGCACCAGCTCGTCGTCAACGTCAACAACCGCTTCAGCCGACAGTTCACGCTCTTCGGCAACTACACGCTGAACTTCGCCAGGAGCAACACCGACGGGGCGGGCAACTTCCCCGTCAACCAGTATGACCTCGCGGGCGAGTACGGCAACTCGGTGCAGGACCAGCGCCACCGCGTCTTCGTCGGCGGGGCCATCAACGCGCTGCCGTGGGGCATCCGCCTGAACCCGATGGTCGTCGCCAACTCGGGCCGCCCCTTCAACATCACCATCGGCCGCGACCTGAACGGCGACACGCTCTTCACCGAGCGCCCGGCCTTCGCCACGGACCTCTCGCGGCCCGGCGTCCGCGTCACGCCCTTCGGCGACTTCGACCTCGACCCGCAGCCCGGCCTCGTCATCATCCCGCGCAACTACGGGCGCGCGCCCGGCTTCTACTCGGTCAACCTGCGCACGAGCAAGACCTTCGGCTTCGGCGAGGTGGCCGCGAGCCGCGCGGGCGCGGGCGGCGGACGCAGGGGCGGCGGCGGTGGCGGCGGCAGGCGCGGGGGTGGAGGCGGACGCGGAGGCGGCGGAGGTCGCGGCGGCGGCGGCGGGGGCGAGAGCTTCGGCGGCGGCGAGGGGCCGGAGTACCGCTACAACCTGACGCTCTCGGTCAACGTGCAGAACCTCTTGAACCACCCGAGCCTGGGGACGCCCGTGGGCAACCTCAACTCGCCCTTCTTCGGTCAGTCGGTCAACAGCGGCGGGCGCTTCGGCGCGGGCGGCGGAGGCGGCGGAGGCGGCGGAGGCG
>DASVSK010000433.1:0-2107 GCA_036388135.1 Pyrinomonadaceae bacterium
GCCTCTACTCGGTCGACGTCTTCCTCGGCCCGCTGCGCGGCCTCGTCCTCGCCGAGACCGACTTCGAGACCGACGAGGAGATGGACGCTTTCCCGCCGCCCGCCTTCGCACGCCTCGACGTCACGCGCGACGAGCTGTTCACCGGCGGCCGCCTCGTCTACCTGACCGGCGAAGAGCTTCGCGGGGAGATGCAGAGTAGGGCGATGACCGACGGCTGACGGTTGACGGGTGAGAGCGTCCGCCTTCTCCCGTCAGCCGTCAGCCGTCACCTGTCGCCCGTCACACGAGAGATTCAGACCGTCATGAGCGAAGCGCCCGTCACCGTCTACACCGTCGGCCACGGCCGGCACGCGTGGGCCGACTTCCTCGCGCTGCTGCGGCGGTACGAGATAGAGCTTTTGTGCGACGTGCGCAGCGCCGCGCGTTCGCGTTGGCCGCAGTTCAACGGGCAGGTGCTGGCGGCGAACTTGAGGGAGGCGGGCGTCGGCTACGAGTGGCTGCCGGAGTGCGGCGGGAAGGTGGTCGCGCCGACCGAGGAGCTGAACCGCGGGTTGGAGCGAATCATAGAGCTGGCCTCGGACGCGCGCGTCGCGCTGATGTGCTCGGAGTCGCGCCCGCTCACCACGCACAAACAGCCGCGCGCCAACTGCCACCGCGTCGGCCTGCTCTCCACGCCCCTGCGCGCCCGCGGCGCGCGCGTCATCCACATCCTCCCCGACGGCGACCCGCTCGAAGTGGACGAGTCGTCGCTCCCCTCCATCTGGTGAAAAGCAGTAGGCAGTAGGAAGTAGACAGTAGTCAGTAGTCAGTAGCGCTCCGCGTTGTCGGCGCTGACTCTGAACTGCGGACGGTTCGAGCGTCGGATGGTTTTTCTACTGACTACTGACTACTGTCTACTTCCTACTGCCTACTAATTCAACTTCAACGTCATCAGCGCGGCGTAGGTCTCGATGCCGTCCCAGAGGTTTTGCAGGCGTATGTTCTCGTTCTCGGCGTGCTGGTTGTTGTCGTAGTTGGCGACGGGGACGGTGATGGTCGGCGCGCCGAGCGTCTCGCGGATAAGCGAGAGCGGGAGGCTGCCGCCGAGCGTGGGCATGCGGACTACGGCCTCGGCGGAGGTCGTCTGCACGGCCTCGACGACGGCGTGCGCGACGGGCGAGTCCATCGGCGTGCGCTCGGCGTTGTAGCCGCCGGGCGAGACCCTGACGCGCGCGACGAGCGGGTGCGCCAGCCGCTCCGCGTCGGTCGGCTCGCGGTCCGTGACGAAGAACCCCTGCGCGCGCACGTGCGCGACGAGCCGTTCGACCTGCCGGCGGTGATCCGTGCCGAGGACGAGCCGGAGGTCGAGCGCGGCGACGGCCGTGGTGGGGATGACGTTGCGCGAGAGCGCGCCCGTCTCCGCGCTCGTCAGGCCGTTGACGTTGAGCGACGGCTCGTTGATGAGTTCGAGCAGAGATTTTCCCGCGCCCTCCGGACGTTTGATGCCCAGCTCGCGCTTCAGCTCCTGGTCGTAGGCGGGCGCTTCGGCGAGCGCGCGCCGCTCCGCCTCGCCGAGCGGCACCACGTCGTCGTACCAGCCCTTAATCGTCACGCGCCCCGCCTCGTCCTTCATCGAGGCGAGGAGTCGCGCGAGCGTCATCGCGGGGTTCGGGGCCCAGTTGCCGTAGTGCCCGCTGTGGAGCGGACGGCGGGGGCCGTAGACGGTCAGCTCGACGTTCGTGTCGCCGCGCACGCCGAAGACGACCTGCTTGCGCCCCGACTGGTGGACGGGGCCGTCGCAGACTATCCACGCGTCGGACGCGAGCAGTTCGCGGTGGCGCGAAAGTATCTCGACGAGGTGCGGCGAGCCCGACTCCTCCTCGCCCTCGAAGAAGAACTTGAGGTTGACGGTGGGCGGAATGTTCTTCGCGCGCAGCGCGTCGAAGGCCGTCAGTATCGCCATCACGCCCGCCTTGTCGTCCGAGGCCGAGCGCGCGTAGAGCCGCCACTCCGGGTCGAGCGGCGCGCCCTCGGCGGGCATCGGCAGAACCGTCCCGCCGCGCTCAAGCGGCGCGGAGCGCAGCCGCGGCTCCCAGGGCTGCGTGCCCGCCCACTTCCGCGGGTCGGT
>DASVSK010000434.1:0-3736 GCA_036388135.1 Pyrinomonadaceae bacterium
TTTTTGATTTAATACCACGCCGGCAAATCGCAAATCAAAAATTCACGAATCGAAAATGGAAGATTTATTTCAGGCGCTGCCGAAGCTGCTGCGGGCCGCGGGCGAGAGCGAGGAGGTGCTGGAGGCCGCGAGCTTCGCCGCGTGGCGGCGCGTGGCGGGCGAGGCGCTGCGCGGCTGCGCCGTCCCCTTCCGGCTCTACCGCAAGACGCTCGTCATCTCGGTGCCGGACGCGACGTGGCGCAGGCAGCTCGAACAGGTCGCCCCGCAGCTCGTCTTCCGCCTGAACTCGCTGCTCGGGCAGGCGGTCGTCACCTTCGTCGAGTTCCGCGTCGACCCGCAGACCGTGCGCGCGGAGCGCGAGCGGCTGCGAAGCTCGGCCTACGAGGGGCCCGGCGGGGAGGCGGCGGCGCTGGGCCGCTCCGCCGAACTCGGCGACGCCGCCGACGCCATCCACGACGACGAGCTGCGCCGCCGCTTCCTCCTCGCCGCCGGGAGCTGCATGAATAGGAGGAGTAGTCAGTAGTCAGTAGGCTCCGCTCGACGGGCGTCGCCGCTGACAACCTGACTATTCGACCGCGAAGGTTTTTCTACTGACTACTGACTACTGTCTACTGTCTACTTAAATAATGCCCATCACCGAATCCGACATCCGGAAGATAGCCGCGCTGGCGCACCTCGAAATCACGGACGAGGAGTTGCGCACGCTCGCGCCGCAGGTCGCGTCCATCGTCGCCTACGTCGAGCAGTTGAACGAGCTGGACACGAGCAGCGTCGAGCCGGCCACGGGCGGGCTCACCCCGGAGGGCGAGCGCACCGCGGCCGCGCGCGAAGACCGCACGCGCCCCTCGCTCGGGCAGGCGCTCGCGCTCGAACAAGCGCCCGAGCCCTCGCACGGCCACTTCCGCGTGCCGAAAGTCATCGCCGGCCCCGAAGAGAAAGAGAATTCTTAGCGGCCTCCGCCTTCGCCCTTCGCGCGACTCACCAAGATTCATCTTATGACCGTGCCCGATAGAACAATCGAACTCATCTCGTCCGAACTCTCGGGCGGGCGGACGAACGCCCGCGCCGAAGCCGCGCGCTCCGTCGGTGCCGCCGAGCGCCTGAACGACACGCTCAACGCCTTCCTGCAAATCGACCGCGCGGGCGCTATCAGCCGCGCGAAGGGGCTGGACGACGGGGGGGGCGGGGGCGGCGCGCTGCGCGGCGTGCCCGTCGCGGTCAAGGACAACATCTGCGTGCGCGGGATGCAGGCGACGTGCGGCTCGCGCATCCTCGCCGGGTACCATCCGCCTTACGACGCGACGGTTGTCGAGCGCCTCAACGCGGCCGGGGCCGTCGTCGTCGGCAAGACCAACTGCGACGAGTTCGCGATGGGCTCCTCGAACGAGAACTCGGCCTACGGCGCGGTGCGCAACCCGTGGGACACGGAGCGCGTGCCGGGCGGCTCCTCGGGCGGCTCGGCGGCGGCGGTCGCGGCGCGCATCGTCCCCGCCGCGCTCGGCTCCGAGACGGGCGGCTCCGTGCGCCAGCCCGCCGCGCTCTGCGGCATCGTCGGCGTCAAGCCGACCTACGGCCGCGTCTCGCGCTACGGCCTCGTCGCCTTCGGCTCTTCGCTCGACCAGGTGAGCGTCTTCGGCCTGACCGTCAGGGACGCCGCCCTCGTCCTCCAGACCATCGCCGGCCGCGACGAGCGCGACGCGACGACCGCCGACGCGGAGGTGCCCGACTACGCCTCGGGCCTCGGCGGCGACCTGAAGGGCGCTCGCGTCGGCGTCCCGCGCGCGCTGCTCGGCGAGGGGCTCGACGCCGACGTGCGCGCGCGCGTCGAAGAGGCGATTGACGCCTACCGCGAGCTGGGCGCGGAGGTCGTGGACGTCGAGCTGCCGCACGCCAAATACAGCATCGCCGTCTACTACATCATCGCGACGGCCGAGGCTTCGTCGAACCTCGCGCGCTACGACGGCGTGCGCTACGGCTTCCGCGCCGAAGACCCGAAGGACCTGCGCGAGATGTACCGGCGCACGCGCGAGGAGGGCTTCGGCGCGGAGGTGAAGCGGCGCATCATGCTCGGCACGTACGTCCTCTCCTCCGGCTACTACGACGCCTACTACCTCAAGGCGCAGCAGGTGCGCACGCTCATCCGGCGCGACTTCCTCGACGCCTTCGGGCGGTGCGACGCCGTGCTGACGCCGACCTCGCCGACGCCCGCCTTCCGCCTCGGCGAGAAGACCGACGACCCGCTCTCGATGTACCTCTCGGACGTCTACACCTGCATGGCGAACCTCGCGGGCGTCCCCGGCGTGAGCGTCCCCTGCGGCCTCTCCTCGGCGGGGCTGCCGGTGGGCTTCCAACTGATGGGCCCGCACTGGGGCGAGCCGACCATCCTCCGCCTCGCGCACGCCTACGAGCAGGCGCACCCGCTCGCCGCGCGCCCTCGGGTTGCGGCGGAATGAATTCACATGGATGGACAGGGTGGACAGGATAGGGGGTTCAGGATTTCAAATCTAAAATCCCCATCCTGTCCACCCTGTCCATCCATGTGAATAACTTTTCTTCGCCTCGCGGCCCGGTCGGTAAAAGGGCGTATCCTTTCAATCTTTCGCGGTAACAATAATCAGCTAGGCGAGTTTCCAAGGAGGGGGCGCGGCCTGTGCCCCGTCGGATGACGGACGAAAAGCTGCTGCAAAAAGCGGGTCGCGGCGACGAGGCGGCCTTCCTCGCGCTCTACGAGCGGCACCGCGGGACGGTCTTCCGCTTCGCCTACCGCATGCTCGGCTCCGCCGCGCTCGCCGAGGAGGTGACGCACGACTGCTTCCTCTCGCTCGTGCGCCGCCCCGACGCCTTCGACCCTTCGCGCGCAGCGCTCCGGACTTACCTCTACGCGGCGGTGCGCAACCTCTCGGCCAAACACCTGCGGCGGCACGGCGGCGAGTTCTCGGTCGAAGACCTGGAGGACGAGCCCGAGGCCGAGGAGCGCGAAGGGCCTCTGAGCCGCCTGCTCGACGCCGAGCTGTCGGAGGAGGTGCGCAAGGCCGTCGCCGCGCTCCCCGACTTGCAGCGCGAGGTCGTCATCCTCGTCGAGTTCGAGGAGCTTTCGCTCGCGGAGACGGCGGCGGTCGTCGGCGCGGACGTCGGCACGGTCAAGTCGCGCCTGCACAGGGCGCGCAGGCGGCTCCGGCGCGCCCTCCACTTCTACTTTAAAAGTGACCGCGGGGCCGCCTCCGCGGGGAAGGTCGGAAGATGAGTGACGAGAAGAGACAGACGCGGCTCCTGCCGTTCAGGCTCCGCCGCGCGGGCGCGAGGCGCGAGGGCGCGGGCGGCGAGGACGACTTCGGGGCGGATGCGGAGCTGACGGCGCTCCTGCGCGAGTGGGAGGCCCCGGCGCAGAGCGCGGCGGCGCGCGGGCGACTGCTCGCGGACTTCCGCTCGTCCGTGCGGCGCGAGCCGCTCTGGCGGCGCGCGCTCACGGCGCAGGTGCGCGTGCCGCTGCCCGTCGCGGCGTGCGCGGCGCTGGCGCTCCTGCTCTCGCCGCTCGCCTTCGGCGCGCGCCCCTGGGTGCGGGCCGCGCCGCAGGCCGCGGGCGCGGAGGCCGCGCCGGTCGTCCGCGTCGTCGAGGTGCCGGTCGTGCGGGAGCGCGTCGTGACGCGCACCGTCTACGTCGAGAAAAAGGAACGCGGCGAGTCGCGGGGCGTGACGTCACAGGCAGAGCGGCGCGGGTCGCCCGCGGCCGAGCCGC
>DASVSK010000435.1:0-1960 GCA_036388135.1 Pyrinomonadaceae bacterium
TGCCCCGGCCGCGACGACAAGTGGGTGGTCAAGAGCCCCTACGGGTTCGCCGCGCGCGACCGCGTGCTCGGGCGCGGCCCGCGCGTCGAGGGGCCGCAGGCGAAGTGGGCCGCCGGGCGCTTCGGGCGGGGCGAGGCGCTCGTCTTCCAGCCGTGGCTCGAAGTCGTGCGCGAGTACGGCGTCGTGGCCGAGGTCGCCCCCGGCGGCTCGCACCGCGTCCTCGGCGTGAGCGACCTGCGGACGAACGGCGCGGGCACGGGCGTGGGCTACGTGCTCGGCCGCCCGCCTTCGCCGCGGCGCATGGACGAGCTCGGGCGCGTGGCCGCGCTGGTCTGCGCGCGGCTGCACGCCGAGGGCTATCACGGCCCGGCCGGGATTGACGCGCTTGAGCACAAGGGGGGGCTCCACCCGCTGCTCGAAGTCAACGCGCGTTACACGATGGGCTTCGTCGCCCTCGCCGTCGAGCGGAGCCTCGCGCCGGAGGAGCCGACCTTCTGGGGCACGAAGCACGGTGCCTAGAGCGCGCGTCGGCGGTTGAGGCCGCGCGGCATTTCGCTTATGCTACGCCGCGGCCGCGGCCCCGACGCCGCGCGAACTCATAGACCACACCACACCACGGGGGACGAGCCATTGCCTCAGAGTCGTAAGCGACGCACGGCGAAGAGAACTCACACGCGGACGCCCCTGCCGCTGCGTCAGCAGCAGCAGGAGAGCGCGCGTTCGGGCGAGCGCAGGAGGAGGGTCGTCGCCGCCGTCGTCATCGTCGCGCTCCTAGCCGCGGGCGCGGCCTACTTCTTCGCGCCGTCGCTTCGCGGCGGCGGCGGCGGCGCGGGCGGCGAGGTGACGACGCCCTCGGGTCTCAAGTACACCGACACGGTCGTCGGCACGGGGCCGAGCCCGCGCCCCGGCCAGACGGCCGTCGTCCATTACACCGGCACGCTCGTCGACGGGACGAAGTTCGACAGCTCGGTCGACAGGGGGCAGCCGTTCCCGTTCGTCCTCGGCCGCGGCCAGGTCATCAAGGGCTGGGACGAGGGCGTGGCGACGATGAAGGTGGGCGGCAAGCGCCGCCTCACCGTCCCGTCGGCGCTAGGCTACGGCCCTGCCGGGAGGCCGCCCTCGATACCGGGCGGCGCGACGCTCCTCTTCGACGTCGAGCTGCTCGACGTGAAGTGAGGCCGGGGCGGGAAGACGATGAGGGGCGAAGCCGGATGCTGAAGGGGCCGTCATACCCGGCCGCGCGGCAGGTCGCCGAGACGGTCGCGGGGCACTTCGCGCGCCGCCTCGCCGACGCGCGCGCGCGCGGGAAGGTGGAGCTTGCGTCCGCGCCCGACGCCGCGGCGGTCGAGGCCGTCATCGACGCGGCCTTCTGGGCCAGCCTGCGCCGCGAAGAGGGCTACTCGCCTAAGATTTCGCTCGCCTTCCTCCCGCCCGAGCAGGCCGAGCCGCCGCTCAGTTTCGCGCGCACGCTCCCGCTCGACCCGGCCGCGCTCGCGCGCCTCGCCCCGGCGGTCGAGCGCCCCGGCATACACCTCGGCGTCTGGCCCTGCGACGGCGGGGAGCTGTGCGTCTGGGGGACGACGCGCACCATCCCGCGCCTCTGCTTCGTGCTCGAAGTCATCGAGCCGGGGCTGCTCGTCGTCAAGTACCGGCGCGGGCGCGACCCCGGCAAGTTCGCCAACGTCGCGGTGCTCAAGGGCGACGAGGTCAAGGTGGTGGACGAGGCGGGCGCTTCGCTGCCCGACTGCCCCGGCCTGGTCACGTCTCTGCTCGGCTTCGGCGGGGGCGCTTCGACGCCCGGCGACTCGGTCAACGTGCTCGTGCAGCTCGCCGTCTCGATGCGGGCGCACGGCCGCGGCGGCGCGCTCCTCGTCGTCCCGTCGGGCTCGGACGCGTGGCGCGAGTCGGTGCGCTGGCCCGCGCCCTACACGGTCGAGCCCGCGTTCCCCGAGCTGCGGGA
>DASVSK010000436.1:0-2718 GCA_036388135.1 Pyrinomonadaceae bacterium
CCGCGCGCGCCATCAAGGAACTCCAGGCCGCCATCGAAATCTACCCGGACTATTACTCGGCGAGGGTCGAGCTGGGGCGGAAGTTACGCCTGGATCGGCGGTTCGAGGAGGCGCAAGGGTTCCTCAGCCGCCTGCGCGAGATCGCGCCGAAGAAGGCCGAGGGCCGGATCGAGCACGGTATCGTCCTGCTCGAACTCGGTCGGCGGGAGGACGCCGCCGCGGAATTGCGCGCGGCGTTGCAGTCGGAGGAGGCGAACTGGGCGACGCACCTCTACCTCGGCTGGGCGCTGCTCGAAGACCAGCCCACGCAGGCCGTGCCGCACTTCGAGCGCGCCCTCGCGTTGGACGAGCAGAAGGCGGCGCGCGCCCACCTCGCGCTCGCGCGCGTCGCAGAGCAGGGCGGCGACCGCGAGCGCGCCCTCCGACACCTCGACTCCTATCTGACCATCGCGCCCAACGCGAAAGACATCGACTCCGCACGCAAGCTCGCCGAGCACCTCCGGAAGACCAACTAGAACGATTTGCGTTTGAGTCGACGGGAGGCGGGCCGTCGCCCGCCTCCCGTCGTCCGGGGACGTCATCAGAAAACCGCCTTCACACGCCGCGGGGCGGCATCGAGTTCGGGCAAAAAAAAGCCTGCCGGGTTTTACCCGGCAGGCTTTTAAACGCTTGAAGCGTGAGCCGCTCGTTTAGAACGAGAAGCGCGCGGCGAGCTGGACCACACGGGACTCGCGCGCCGAGATGTACTTGCCGAAGTTGGGACTCAGCAGGTTGAGGTTAATACCCGTGATGCCGGCCGCGGCCGAGCCGTCGGGGCCGAACTGGGTGTGGTTGAGGGCGTTGAAGGCCTCGAAGCGGAGTTCGAGGTTCGACGTCTCGGTGATCGCCGTGCGCTTGATCAGGATCAGGTCCAGGTTGTTAACCCCGTTGTTGGCCCTGTACTGGTTCGCGCCCGCGGTGCCGCGGCGGAAGCGGCCGCGCAGGTCGGTGCCGACGCCGACGGGCGGGTTGGCCGTGTTGCCGAAGGCGACGAACGCGTTGGCGTTGAACGCGCGCTCCTGGTTCTGGCGCGGGTCGAGCTGCTCGTAGCCCGCGCCGAGGTCGGCGAAGCTCAGGAGAGCGCCGCCCGTGCCGGTCGTGTCGTACGGATTCGCGACCGTGAACGGCCGGCCCGACTCCAGGGTGTAGATGCCGCCCAGCGTGAACCCGCCGAACAGCGTCTTCATGACGCCGGTGAAGTTCTTCGTGAACGGGATGTCGTACAGCCCGTTGACGACGAAGCGGTGCGGCACGTCCTCGGAAGAGAGCGCGCGGCCGAAGCGGCGGTCGAGCAGGTCGAGCTGCCCGCGCTGCGTGTCGGCCTCGGTGATGGACTTCGAGAAGGTGTAGGCGGCCTGGAAGGTCAGGCCGTCGTTGCCGAGGCGCTTCTGGAAGTTGGCCTCGAAGGCGTCGTACCACGAGTTCGCCCCGGAAACCAGCTGCACCAGCCCGACGCGGATGTCGTCGTTGGCGCGGCGGTTGTTGGCGTTGTTGGTTCTCGGGATGGTGGCGCTGCGCGGGTCGTTAGCGGCGAACGGGAAGAAGGTGCCGAGCGACGGGTTGACCTGCTCGCGTGCGTACTGCTTCTTCCCGCGGTTGCCGACGTAGCTGAGCGACAGCACGTAGTCGGTGGCGAAGCCGCGCTCCATCGTCAGGTTGTACTGGTAGGTGTAGGGCGTGCGGATGTGCGGGTCAATCGGCTGCGCGAACTGCGTCAGCGGGGCGGTGACGCCCGCGGTTGCCGCGGTGAACGGGTTCGGCAACTGACCGTTGTTCGGGTCTTCGCCCGCGCCGCCGAAATTCGGGAACGGGTCGGGTGCGAACGGGTCGGCGAGCGTGCCGCTGCCGGGGAAGAAGAAGGCCTCGGTGGCGCTGAAGCCGGTGGCCGTCAACTGCTGCAACGCCGTGTCGCCGACGATGGCGCCGTAGTAGACGCCGAAGCCGCCGCGGATGACCGTCCTCCGGTCGCCGAGGATGCTGCGCGCGAAGCCGCCCTCGCCGAACGAGGGCGCGTAGGCGAAGCCGACGCGCGGGGCGAAGTTGTTCTTATCGGGGGCCACGCCGCCCGCGGGGACCGTGCCGCCGAGGACCGGGTCGGGGTCGCCGACGTAGACCAACCCGTTCGGCGCGCGGCCGCCCGGCGCGATCACGATGCGAGCGCCGCTGGGCGCGGTCAGCGAGCCGTTGGCAAGCAGCGTCGAGGTCGCGCCGCGGCGGTAGTAGGTGACGCGGTTGGCCAGGTCGGTGAGCGGCGAGTTGTACTCGTAGCGCAGGCCGAGCGAGAGCGTCAGCGCGTCGGACACGCGCCAGCTATCCTGCCCGAACACGGCGTAGGCCGACTGCCGGTAGTCGCGCAGGCCGTTCGAGCCGGTCTGGACGGCCGCCGGGGAGTTTCCGATCAGGAAGTCCGCGTAATCGTCGCCCGTCGTGTTCAGGCCGCACGAGCCGCAGAAGGTGAGAATACCCTGGTTGATGAACAGGAAGGTCTGGTCCTGCCTGTACTTCGTCCCGTCGACGCCGACCTTGAAGTTGTGGCGGCCCGTGACGAAGCTCAGCGAATCCTGGAGCTGAAGGTTCTCGGTGACGCGCGTCTGCGGCCCCTGGATGGAGTTGCCGAGCGTGAAGCCGCGCTCGTTGAACGAGATGAAGGGCGGGCCGGCCAGCCCCGTGTTGGCGATG
>DASVSK010000437.1:0-1810 GCA_036388135.1 Pyrinomonadaceae bacterium
GGTTGGCGATGCGCGGCGTCCCCCGCGCCCGCCGCGCGATTTCGCGCGCGCCGCCGTCGTCTATCCCCGTGCCGAGTATCTCGGCCGAGCGGCGGACGATGGTCGCCAGCTCTTCGTGCGTGTAGAAGTTGAGGTGGAAGACGATGCCGAAGCGGCCGCGCAAAGGTGCCGTGATGAGGCCGGGGCGCGTCGTCGCACCGACTAAGGTGAACTTCGGCAGGTCGAGCTTGATGGAGCGGGCGGCCGTGCCCTGCCCGATCATGATGTCGAGCTGGAAGTCCTCCATCGCCGGGTACAGCACCTCCTCGATGGCGGGCGACATGCGGTGAATCTCGTCGATGAAGAGGACGTCACCCTCCTGTAGGTTGGAGAGCAGCGCGGCGAGGTCGCCGGGCTTCTCGATGATGGGCCCGGCGGTGGAACGCAGCTCGGCCCCCATCTCGTTGGCGACGATGACGGAGAGCGTGGTCTTGCCGAGGCCGGGCGGGCCCGTGAGCAGGACGTGGTCGAGCGCCTCACGGCGCTGGCGCGCGGCGCGGATGAAGATGCCGAGGTTCTCGGTCGCCTTCTTCTGCCCGATGTACTCGCCGAGCCTCGAAGGGCGCAGCGATAGCTCGAACTGCCGCTCGTCCTCGACCGCCCCGCGCTCGCGCACGTTACCCGGCTCCAATTCGTCAGACATTACGTCACCGTAAACAGCTCAGTCGGCGCGCCGCTGGGCGCGGAGTGCGGAGAGACGCTCCCCGGCGGCTTTACCTATCGCCGCGACGACGGCCGCGGGCAGCGCCCGCTCGTCATCCTTCAGGGTGTCCCTCAGCCGGCCGTCGGCCGTACGCATCAGGTAGTAAATCTCTTCGAGAAGGATGAACCGCACCCTGTCCTCGTCGAAGGGCTCGAACACCGGTTCCGCCACGCGCCACCTCCCTTTAGCCCTTCGATAGTTGTCGCAGGCTGCGGCGGAGGAGCGTCTCGACCGTGAGGTCGCCGCCCTCCTGCATCGCGCCGCCGATGGCCTTCTCGGCGGCGGGCCTGGGGAAGCCGAGCTGGAGGAGCGCGGCGAGCGTGTCCTCACGCAAAGCGTCCTCGGTCTGCGCGGCGGTCGCGCCGCCGCCGGCCGCCAGCTCCTGTTCGAGCGCGGGGCTCGACAGCGCGACCATCTTGTCGCGCAGCTCGATGACCATGCGCTCGGCCGTCTTGCGCCCGACGCCGGGGATCGAGGTCAGGCGCGCGTAGTTGTTGGTGCGGATGGCCGTCACGATCTCGTCGGCGCTCATGCCGGAGAGCATGGCGACCGCCGACTTCGGGCCGATGCCGCTCACCGAGATGAGCAGCGTGAACAGCTCGCGCTCGCGCAGCGTGCGGAAGCCGAAGAGCTGGAGCGCCTCCTCGCGGACGTGCGTGTAGATTTGCAGGCGGACGTTCGTGCCCGTCTCGCCCATGTCGTAGAAGGTGGTGACGGGTATGGTCACCTCGTAGCCGACGCCGCCCACGTCGACGATCACGCTGGTCGCGTGCTTCGCCAGCAGGGTCCCTGAAAGGTGTGCGATCATTCTTTACTTGCTTTGACGAGAGAAGGAATTTCGGGAGCGCCTCACGTTACGGAACGAATTTTAGATGAACCGCCGGCCGTCGGCAACGCAGGAAGGAAGAAGAGTAGACAGTAGACAGTAGTCAGTAGACAGTAGGCTCCGCCCGTCGGAGGTTGGCGCTGACACACGCACGCTCCGTAATAAGGAAGTTCTTCTACTGACTACTGTCTACTAACTACTGTCTACTTCTTTCTCCGGTAGACGCCGTCGAAGGTGACGTT
>DASVSK010000438.1:0-7366 GCA_036388135.1 Pyrinomonadaceae bacterium
TCGTGCGCCGCCACGAGTCCCTGCGCACGACCTTCTCCGTCACACAGGACGGCCAGCCCGTGCAGGTCGTCTCGCGCGCGTCGGAGGTGGCGCTGCCGGTGGTCGATCTGACCTCTCTCCCGGCCGAGGCGCGCGAGGCGGAGACCCTGCGCCTGACGTCGGAAGAGGCGCGGCTGCCTTTCGACCTCGGGCGCGGGCCCGTGCTGCGCAGCCTGCTCCTGCGTCTCTCAGACGCAGAGCACGTCGTGCTCTTCACGATGCACCACATCGTCTCGGACGCGTGGTCGATGGGGGTGCTCGTCAGGGAGATAGCGGCGCTCTACGAGGCTTACGCGCGGGGCGAGGAGTCGCCGCTCCCGGAGTTGCCGATTCAGTACGCGGACTTCGCGGCGTGGCAGCGCGGGTGGCTACAGGGCGAGGTGCTCGAAGAGCAGCTCTCTTACTGGCGCAAACAGTTGGCGGGCTCGTCGCCCGTGTTGGAGCTTCCGACCGACCGGCCGCTCCCGGCCGTCAGGTCTCTGCGCGGGGCGCTCGAAACGTTCCGACTGTCGCCGGCTCTGAGCGAGCGCCTGAGGGAGTTGAGCAGGGCCTCGGGCGTCACGCTGTTCATGACGCTGCTGGCGGCCTTCCAGGTTCTGCTCGCGCGCTACAGCCGGCAGGACGACGTCAACGTCGGGACGGTCGTCGCCGGCCGCGACCGCGAGGAGACCGAGGGGCTCATCGGCTTCTTCATCAACACGCTGGTGCTGCGGACGCGCACGGCGGGCGACCCGCGCTTCACGGAGCTGCTCGGGCGCGTGCGCGAAACGTGCCTCGGCGCTTACGCGCACCAGGAGGTGCCGTTCGAGAAGCTGGTCGAGGAATTACAGCCCGAGCGCAGCCTCGGCCACACGCCGCTCTTCCGCGTCGCGTTCGGGCTCGACAACGCGCCGAAGGAAACGCTCGAACTTCCCGGCTTGAGGCTCGACGTCCTCGGCGGCGACCACGGCGCGGTGCGTTTCGACCTGACGCTGTGGCTCTACGAGGCGGGCGAACGCCTCAACGGGGTCTGGACTTACAGCACGGACCTCTTCGACGCCTCAACCGTCAGGCGCATGACGGGGCACTTCGAGAAGCTCCTTGAGGGCGTCGCGGCCGACCCCGACGCGCGGCTCAGCTCCTTCGAGATCGTCACCGACGAGGAGCGGCGCGGGCGCGAGGCCGAGGAGCGGCGGCGCGAGGAGGCCAACGCGAAGCGGCTGCTCGGCGTCAGGCGCAAGGCCGTCACCCCAGCCAACGACGTCACGGCCTGAAGGAGGCGCTGAAAGAGATGCTCGACGAAGAAGTCCTACTCGAAAGCTGGATGCGGCAGTACTACTTCGACACCGACCTCGACATCGGCAGCAGCGGCGTCGAGAGCTACTCGATGGCCGAGCTGCGCGGGCTGACCGGGCTCACGCGCGAGGAGATGGACGCCGTCGTCTTCGACGACAGCCGCACGCTCGGCGACCCCCTGCTGCGCGAGACCATCGCGCGCCGCTGGGGCACCGGCGACCCGGAGCGCGTGATGGCGACCCACGGGTCGAGCGAGGCCATCTTCCTCGTCCTCAACGCGCTGCTCTCGCCCGGCGACGAGGTCGTCATCCTCGACCCCATCTACCCGCAGTTCTACTCCATCGCGCAGTCGCTCGGCGCGCGCCTCAAGTCCTGGCGGCTCCGCGCCGAGCGCGGCTTCCGCCCCGACGTGGGCGAGGCCAAAAGTCTCATCGGCCCGCGCACGAAGGCCGTCGTCGTCAACTTCCCGCACAACCCGACGGGCGCTTCGCTGACGCGCGAAGAGCTGTCGGAGCTGGTCGCGGCGACCTCCGCCGTCGGCGCTTACCTCGTCTGGGACGCGGCCTTCGCCGGGCTGACCTACGACGACGCCCCGCTGCCCGACCCGACGCTCTCCTACGAGCGCGCCATCTCGGTGGGGACGCTCTCGAAGGGCTTCGGCCTGCCGGGGCTGAGGGTCGGCTGGTGCCTCGCGCCGCCGGAGGTGCTGGAGCGCTGCGCGCTGCTGCGCGACTACATCAACCTGCACCTGTCGCCGCTCGTCGAGCTGGTCGCGCGCCGAGCCGTCGAGCACGCCGACGAGCTGTGCGCCATCCGGCTGCGGCAGGCGCGCGCGAACCTCGGGCTCCTGTCGGCGTGGGCCGCGGAGCACGCCGAGTACGTGGAGCTGACGCCGCCGCGCGGGGGCGTCTGCGCCTTCCCGCGCCTGCGCGGCATCTCGGACACGGAAGCCTTCTGCCACCAGCTCGCGCGCGCGCGGCGCGTGCTGCTCGTCCCCGGCCGCTGCTTCGACGCGCCGCAGCACGTCCGGCTCGGCTTCGGCGGCCGGACGGAGGCGTTTGAAGAAGGTCTGCGCCGCCTCGGGGCGCAGCTTCGGTCGCACGCGCGCAACTGACGCCCGCGGCCGGTCGCCGCCCGCGGGGGGCCGCGGGCCCCCGGCCGTAACCCTTCCCGGTCCCAGACGCCCTACCTTAATAAATAAAATCATGACGGCCGCAAAGGAAAATCACATGAACAGGATCGTGCTGTCCGAGCCGGAAGTGCGCTCTACGCAGGGGCTCCTGCAAGAACTCACCTCCCGTTTCCAGACCGTGGAGGACGAGACGTTCCTCAACGACGCGTGTCTCTACGCGCACGAGCTGCCCCGCCGCGTGCGCGCCTTCCTCAACGACTTCAAGACGCTCGAGCCGCCCGCCGGCTACTGCCTCGTCTCCGGCTACCCCGTCGACGAGGAGCGGGTCGGGCGGACGCCCGAGCACTGGAAGTACCGCGCGGCCGTCTCGCCGGCGCTCGCCGAGGAGATGCTGCTCATCCTCTACGGCTCGCTGCTCGGCGACATGCTCTGCTGGTCGACGCAGCAGAACGGCTTCGTCGTCCACGACGTCATCCCCATCCGCGGGCACGAGCGCGAGCAGCTCGGTTCGAGCAGCGACGAGCCGCTGACGTGGCACAACGAGGACGCCTTCCACCCCTACCGCTGCGACTACCTCGGCATGCTCGCGCTGCGCAACCCCGACGACGTGCCGACCACCGTCGCCTCCATCACCCCGTTCAAGCTCAGCGAGGAGCACGTCCGCGTCCTCTTCGAGCCGCGCTTCACCATCCGCCCCGACGAGTCGCACCTGGAGAAGAACAAGGCCGCGCTCCGGACCAAGCAGGACATGCCCGACGAGTGGCTGACCGACGCCTACCGGCGCATCAACCGGATGAACTCGCGCCCCGAGAAGCTGGCCGTGCTCTACGGCGACCCGCGCGCCCCCTACGTCCGCATCGACCCCTACTTCATGGACCCGCTCCGCGACGACCCCGAGGCGCAGAGCGCCCTCGACGCGCTCGTCGAGCTGATCGACCGGCGCATCCACGACCTCGTCCTGCGGCGCGGCGACTTCGTCTTCATGGACAACTACCGCGTCGTGCACGGCCGCCGCTCCTTCCGCGCGAGGTACGACGGACAGGACCGCTGGCTCAAGCGCATCAGCGTCACGCGCGACCTGCGCAAGTCGCGCGAGGCGCGCACGAGCTGCACGTCGCGCATCATCTACTAGCCCCGGCGCGCGGGCCGGAGGGGGAAGGGGCGAGAGTCATGGAGCGAATCGGGAACGAGGGCCCGCCGTTCAACAAAGGTCTGCGCGGCGGCGCGCGGCGCGCGGTGCGCGTCTCGCCGCAAGCGTTGGTCAGCGAGGGCTACCTCGAGCCGGGGCGCAGCCTCCCGCTCGTGCTGCGGCCCGCCGTCGAGGGGCTCGACCTGGCGGCGTGGGCCGGGGCGAACCGGGACGAAGTCGAGCGCCGCCTGCTGGAGCACGGGGCGATACTGTTCCGCGGCTTCGACGTCAAATCGCCCGCCCAGTTCGAGCGGTTCATGCAGGCCGCCTCCGGCGGGGCGCTCGAATACGGCGAGCGCTCTTCGCCGCGCAGCCGGGTCGGCGGCAACATCTACACCTCGACCGACTACCCGCCCGACCGCGCCATCTTTTTACACAACGAGCAGTCCTACAACAGCACCTTCCCGCTGCGCATCGTCTTCCACTGCCGGACGCCCGCCGCCGGCGGCGGCGAGACGCCCATCGCCGACACGCGCAAAATCTTCGCGCGCCTGCCGCGCGAGATCGTCGAGCGCTTCCGCGAAAAGCGTTACACCTACGTCCGCAACTTCGGCGACGGCTTCGGCCTCTCCTGGCAGACGGCCTTCCAGACCAACGAGCGCGGCGAGGTCGAGGACTACTGCCGCCGCAACGACATCCGGTTCCAGTGGAAGGACGGCGGGCGTTTGCGCACCAGCCAGGTGCGCCGCGCCGCCGCGCGCCACCCGCGCACGAACGAGGCGGTCTGGTTCAACCACCTCACCTTCTTCCACGTCTCGACGCTCGACCGCGACGTGCGCGAGGCGCTGCTGGCGCAGTTCGCGGAAGAAGACCTCCCCAACAACACCCTCTACGGCGACGGCACGCCCGTCGAGCCCGCGGTGATGGACGAGCTGCGCGCCGCCTACCTGCGCGAGAAGGTCAGCTTCCGCTGGGAGCGGGGCGACGTCCTCATGCTCGACAACATGCTGGCCTCGCACGGCCGCGAGCCTTACGAGGGGGAGCGCTCGGTGCTCGTCGGGATGGCCGAGAGTTTGAGCTGGGAGAGCGTCGGCGAAGTCTGAGGGACGGGCGGCGCGCGAGGAGAGACCATGAAGCGAGAAGAGAGTATCGAGAGCGAGTTCGGCCGCCTGCGCGGCGGCGCGCGGCGCGCGGTGCGCGTGACGCAGCAGGCGATGGTCTGCGCCGACTCTCTGGAGCCGGGCGGCACCTTCCCGCTGGTGCTGCGGCCCGCCATCGAGGGGCTCGACCTGGCGGCGTGGGCCGGGGCGAACCGGGACGAAGTGGAGCGCCGCCTGTTGGGGCACGGGGCGATACTGTTCCGCGGCTTCGACGTCAGGTCGCCCGCGCAGTTCGAGCGGTTCGCGCGCGCCATCTCGCCCGAGCTGCTCGACTACCGCGAGCGCGCGGCCCCGCGCAAGGAGGTCGGCCGAAGGGTCTACACCTCGACCGATTACCCGGCCGACCAGCCCATCCCGCTCCACCACGAGATGTCCTACTCGCACAACTGGCCGACCAAGCTCTGGTTCTACTGCGACGAGCCGGCCGCGTGGGGCGGCCGCACGCCCGTCGCCTGCGACCGGAAGGTCTGGAACCTCATCGACCCGCGCATCAAGGAGCGCTTCGTCGAGAAGAAGGTGATGTACGTCCGCAACTACGGCGAGGGCGTCGACCTGCCCTGGCAGGAGGTCTTCCAGACCGAAGACCGCTCGCTGGTCGAGGAGTACTGCCGCCGCTCCCGCGCCGAGTTCGAGTGGCGCGGCCGCGACCGCCTGCGGACGCGGCAGCTCCGGCAGGCCGTCGCCACGCACCCGGTCACACGGGATACCGTCTGGTTCAACCACGCGCACATGTTCCACGTCTCGAACCTCGACCCGCTGGTGCGCAGCTCCCTGCTCGCCGAGTTCAAGGAGGACGAGCTGCCGCGCAACGCCTTCTACGGCGACGGCACGCGCATCGAGACCTCCGTCCTCGACGAGATTCGGCGCGTCTACCGCGAGGCGTCGGTCGCCTTCGACTGGCGGCGCGGCGACGTCCTGATGGTCGACAACTTCCTGGCCTCGCACGGGCGCGAGCCCTACGCCGGGTCGCGCAAAATCCTCGTGGCGATGGCCGAGCTTTACACCAACGAGGAGTTCGACCCGCGCGCGGCCGATTAGCAGCGGCGCGCGACCCGCGCGCCGCGCCGACCCGAAACGCGGTTCGCCCCCGCCTCCCGCACGGAGCCTTTCAGAAGCCGAGAAAGACAGATTATGCAGAAGGAAATCCTCGAAGGCTTTCGACTCTCGCCGCAGCAGGAACGCCTCTGGTTGTTACAGCAGGGCGGCGCGGCCTTCCGCGCCGAGTGCGCCGTCGAGTTGGAAGGGCCGCTCGACGCCCGCCTCCTCGAAGCGGCGTGGCGCGCGGTCGTCTCGCGGCACGAAATCCTCCGCACCACCTACGAGTTCCTGCCGGGGATGACCGTGCCCGTGCAGGTCATCGGCGAGAACCCCGACGCGGCCTACTCTTTGCGCGAGATTGACCTCGAAGGCCGCGACCGGGAAGGGCTGGGCGCGCGGCTGGAAGAGATTCGCCGCGAGGAGCGTTCTTTACCCTTCGACCTCGAACGCGGCCCCGTCGTCCGCCTCTCGCTCGCGCGGCTCTCGGCCGAACGTCATTGGCTGCTCGTCAGCCTGCCCTCGCTCTGCGCCGACGCGCGCACGCTCCGGAACCTGCTCGCGGAACTCGCCCGCGGCTACGCCGAACTGACGGGCGAAGCGCCGGCCGACGCCGACGAGACGGTTCAATACGTCGACTACTCCGAGTGGCAGCACGAGCTTCTGGAGGAGGAGGCGGCGAAGGCCGCCGGCGCGTCGCAGGACGCCGAGACTCCGTCGGCCGCCGCCGAGGCTTCGCCGGAAGAGTTGCGGCTGCCCGGCGAGCGGCGCGCGGGCGCGGGCCGCTTCTTCGAGCCCGCGCAGGTTTCGTTCGAGGTCGGCGCGGAGACTTCCGAAGGGCTCCGCGGGCTGTCCGCGCGCCACGGCACGACGCCGGCCGCGCTGCTGCTCGCGGGCTGGCGGGCGCTCCTCTGGCGTCTGACGAACCAGTCCCCCGCCGTCGAGACGCTCTTCGACGGGCGGAAGATCAGCCACCTCCGGGGCGCGCTCGGCCTCTTCGCCAGGTACATCCCCGTCGGCCGCCCCGTCGAGTCCGACCTGCGCTTCACGGAGCTGCTCCGGCAGACGGACGAGGCGGTCGCCGAAGCCCACTCGCGTCAGGAGTACTTCGCGCGCGCGGCCGCCGCCGGCGACGAGTCCGCCGACGCGGCGCGGCAGTCGGTCGGCTTCGAGTTCGACGCGTGGCCGCGCCACTTCCGCGCGGGCGCGCTGACGCTCACGCCGACCTCCTACTGCTGCTACACAGAGCCCTTCAAGCTCAAGCTTTCCGTGACCGAGCGCGAGGGCGCGCTCGGCTTCGACCTCCACTACGACGCGGCCCGCTTCGCCGAGGCGGGCGTGGCGCGGCTCGGCGAAGAGTTTCAGGCGGTGCTGGAGTGCATCGCCGCGCGCCCCGAATCGCTGGTCGAAGAGCTGGACGTGCTCGGGCCCGCGGAGCGCGAGCTGGTGGTCGACACCTGGAACCGCACGGGGGCCGAGTCGCCCGCGGACGTGTGCGTCCACACGCTCTTCGAGCGGCAGGCCGCCGCGAGGCCGGACGCGACGGCGGTGGTCGCCGAAGACGGATGGCTCAGTTACGCCGAGCTGAACGGGCGG
>DASVSK010000439.1:0-2161 GCA_036388135.1 Pyrinomonadaceae bacterium
CTTCCTCCGTCCGCAGGAACGATTGAGCCTCGGCGCCTTCCGCTCTGACGTCACCCTGACAATCTGAACCGTTTCGACGGCGTCCCCTTCGCGGGTCGTCGGGGTCGAAGTGCGCCGTCAAACGGACGCGCCCACGCCCGCCTCGCGCCGCGCTTTTAACGCCCGCAATCATTCGAGTATGAGGATTCCCCATGACCCCCACCAGCACCAACCCGTCCGTCAACGAGTCGGACGCTTTCACCAAGCACCTCGGCATGTTCACCCACCCGAAGGGCGCGCACCTCATCGAGCGCACGCGGCCGCTCGGCGAGTGGCTCGAACGGCGCATCGAGCTGGGGACGTGGCCCTACAGCCGCTCGCTCGAAACCTCGCCCGACACGACGGCGCGCGTGCGCCGTTCGAACGGGCTGACGGTCGAGGGCATCAACTTCGGCTCGCAGGACTACCTCGGCCTCGCCTCGCACCCGTCCGTCCACGACGCGGCCATCCGGGCCCTCTCCGACTACGGCCCGCACAGCGCCGCCTCGGCCATCCTCCAGGGGAACACCGGCCTCTCGCGCCGTCTGGAGCGCGCCGTCGCCGAGCACGTCGCGGCCGAGCACGTGCTGCTCTTCCCGACGGGCTGGGCCGCGGGCTTCGGCACCATCGTCGGGCTGGTCAGGCCGAACGACCACGTCGTGCTCGACCAGAACTCGCACGCCTGTCTGATGCAGGGCGCGCGCGCCGCCACCGAGCGCCACACCTTCTTCCGCCACCGCGACACCGCGGACGCGCGCCGCAAGCTCGCAAAGATTCGCGCGAAGGACGCGGAGAACGCCATCCTCGTCGTCACCGAAGGTCTCTTCTCGATGGACTCGGACAGCCCCGACGTCCTCGCGCTACAGGAGGTCTGCCGCGAGTTCGGCGCGGTGCTGCTGGTCGACGTGGCGCACGACCTCGGCGCGTCCGGGCCGCTGGGGACGGGGCAGTTGGGAATCCAGGGCGCGCTCGGCAAGGTCGACCTTGTGATGGGCGCGTTCTCGAAGACGTTCGCGAGCAACGGCGGGTTCCTCGCGACGAACCACGAGTCGGTCAGGCACTACGTCAGCATCTACGGCGGCTCGCACGCCTTCTCGAACGCGCTCTCGCCCATCCAGGCGGGCGTCATCCTCGAAGCCCTGCGCATCGTGCGCTCGGAGGAAGGCGAGCGGCTGCGCTCGAAGGCGTCGGCGAACATCCGGCGGCTGCGCACGGGGTTCGAGGCCGAGGGGCTGGAGTGCTACGGCCAGCCGTCGAACATCGTCCCCGTCGGCGTCGGCTGCGAGCGGCTGGCGAAGTGGACGGCGCGCTCGCTCGAAGAGAACGGCCTCATCGCCAACCTCGTCGAGTACCCGGCGGTCGCCCGCGGCAAGGCGCGCTTCCGCTTTCAGGTCATGGCCTCGCACACGGACGAACAGCTCGACCGCGGCGTCGGCACCTTCCGCCACGCACTCGCCGAAGCGCGTCAGAGGCTCGCGGAATAAACAGCAGGAGACAGTAGTCAGTAGTCAGTAGTCAGTAGAAAACCGTAGGCGGCGCACCCGACTTGTGACAGGGACGCGCCGCCTCTTGTTTTAACCTACTGACTACTGACTACTGTCTACTGTCTACTAACCACTTCCTTCAATTCATCAGCTCGTTGACGAGGAGCGTGAGGGCGTTGTCTTGCAGCGTCTTGTTGTTCTGGAGGTCGCTGTGGAGGTCGCAGGCGAAGGCGGCGTAGGCGACGGGGAGCGGCGTCTCGTAGAAGGCGCTGGCGCGCGCGCCGCCGCCGAGGCCGAGCCCCAGCAGCGAGTCGCGCGTGACGCGGCCGTCGCCCGGCGCGTACATCGCGCGCACCACCGACGAGCGCGGGAGCTTGCGGCCGTCCTCGCCCCTCAGAGACTTTGGGCGCGTCAGCGTCACCCAGCGCGCGGCCTTCTCGTCGCGCAGGATGACGGGCGCGGCCAGGGTCTCCTCGCAGTCGCCGCCGAAGGCGAAGAGCCGGACGGGCGCGTCAGAGACGGAACCGCCCGGCGCGTCGAGCGCCTCGTGGAAGCGGCGCGCGCGTGCGAGCGCCGCCTCGAAGTACGCGTCCAAGTCCGCGAGCGTGCCGTGCCCCGTCGGAGCCTCCTGCCCGCGCGCCGCCCCGCGCGCGTAAGCC
>DASVSK010000440.1:0-7244 GCA_036388135.1 Pyrinomonadaceae bacterium
GTTGACCCCCGTCTTCGCCTCGCCCGCCCGCGCCGGCAGCTCGAACGGCTGCTCGAAGGACGACCCGAGCGGCCTGAGCCCCGCGTCGGCGAACCGCCGCGCGACGTAGGCGCGCGCCATCGCGCCGCCCTTCGTCCCCGCCCCGCGCCCCTCCATCGCGTCCGCCGACAGCGCGCGCACGTCCTCCAGAAGCCGCGCCGAATCCAACGCCTGCGGAGCGCGCGGCGCGGGCTTCTGCTCCGCCGCCGCCGGCTTCGGCGTCTGCGGGGGGAGCGCCGCCCCGCACGACGTTAAAAGAATGATTGCGAGCAGAAACCAGTTCATGCCCTAAGTCTGCAACAACCCGCCGCCGTTCTCCAAACGCCCCCGCGCGCCCATCCGACCCGCGCCGGAAGCGTTGCCGCCGCCCCATTTCGCGTCCGCCGAAAAACAGGGTATCATTGGCGGTTCGCCGCAGCGCCGGATAGTCCACAGGGCGGGGCGGCGTCCGTTTTTAAACATGAATCAAGAAGCAATCATCGTGCGCGGCGCGCGCGTCAACAACCTGAAGAACGTCTCCTTCCACATCCCGGTCGAGAAGCTGACGGTGGTCACGGGCGTCTCCGGCTCGGGCAAGTCGAGCCTGGCCTTCGACACCATCTACGCCGAGGGGCAGCGCCGCTACGTCGAGAGCCTGTCGGCCTACGCGCGCCAGTTCCTTGAGCGGATGGACAAGCCGGACGTGGACGAGGTGCTCGGCATCCCGCCCGCCATCGCCATCCGCCAGAAGAACTCGACGCGCAACCCGCGCTCGACCGTCGGGACGCAGACCGAGGTCTACGACTACCTGCGGCTGCTGTACGCGCGCGTCGGGACGACCTTCTGCCGCGTCTGCGGCCGCGAGGTGCGCAAGGACTCGCCCGAGTCGTCGGCGCAGGAGGTGCTCGAAGCGCTCCCCGAGGGCGCGCGCTTCTACGTCCTCTTCCCCGCCGAGGCCGGCCTGCGCGTCGAGGAGAACGGCGACGGCAAGGCCGCCTCGAAGGCGAAGAAGAAGGCCGCCAAACAGTCCGCGCCCGGCGCGCTCGACCGCCGCGCCGTGACGGCGCACGTGATGAGCCTCATGCAGCGCGGCTTCACGCGCCTGCTCGTCGACGGCGAGACGCTTGAGCTGCGCTCGCCCGACGACTACACGCGCCCGGACTTCGGGGGCGTCCACGTCCTGATCGACCGCCTCGTCGCGCGCGCCGACGTGCGCGAGCGGCTGGTCGACTCCTTCGAGACCTGCTTCGGCGAGGGGCACGGGCAGGCGGTCGTCCGCACGGCCGAGGCGGGCGAAGCGGGGCCGCGCACCTTCAAGTTCAACGAGCGCTTCGAGTGCAAGTACGACGGCACGCTCTACGCGCAGCCCGAGCCGCGCCTCTTCAGCTTCAACAACCCCTTCGGCGCGTGCCCGACCTGCCAGGGCTTCGGCAACACCATCGGGCTCGACACGGACCTCGTCATCCCCAACCCCGCGCTCTCGCTCGCCGAGGGCGCGATAGAGCCCTGGACGAAGCCGCAGTACGACTGGGCGCGCACCGAGCTGAAACGCTTCTGCAAGCAGGAGAAGATTCCCCTCGACGTCCCGTTCCGGGAGTTGACCAGGCAGCAGCAGCGCGCGGTCGTCGAGGGCAAGAGCGGCTTCAGCGGCGTGCGCGGCTTCTTCGAGTGGCTGGAGACGAAGAAGTACAAGCTGCACGTGCGGGTCTTCCTCGCCAAGTACCGCGGCTACACGCTCTGCCCCGACTGCGGCGGCGGGCGTCTGAGGCAGGAGGCGCGCGACGTCAGGGTGGGCGGCCGCACGCTCCCCGAGGTCTCGTCGCTCGCCATCAAGGACGCGGCGGTCTTCTTCGACTCGCTCGAGCTTTCGACCGAGCAGGCGGCCATCGCCGACAAGGTCTTGTTCGAGGTGCGCCGCCGCCTGAAGTTCCTCGTCGACGTCGGGCTCGACTACCTGACGCTCGACCGCCTGGCCTCGACGCTCTCGGGCGGCGAGTCGCAGCGCATACAGCTCGCCACCAACCTCGGCTCGTCGCTCGTCGGCGCGCTCTACGTGCTGGACGAGCCCTCCATCGGGCTGCACCCGCGCGACTCCGAGCGGCTCATCAAGCTGCTGCACAACCTGCGCGACATCGGCAACACCGTCCTCGTCGTCGAGCACGACGAGGAGATGATGCGCGCCGCCGACCACATCCTCGACATCGGCCCGGCGGCGGGCGAGCTGGGCGGCAAGGTCATCTACGAGGGCGACTTCGAGGGGCTCCTCAAGTCCGGCGCGACGCTGACGGGCAAGTACCTGCGCGGCGAGTCCGAGATCAAGGAGCCGAAGCAGCGCCGCCCCGCGAAGAAGAAGAAGATCGGCGTGCGCGGCGCGTCCGAGCACAACCTCAAGGACGTCGACGTCGACATCCCGCTCGAGATGCTCGTCTGCGTCACGGGCGTCTCGGGCTCCGGGAAATCCACGCTCGTCCACGACGTGATTTACGCCGGGATCAAGAAGCAGCGCGGCGAGTGGCAGGGGCAGGTCGGCGCGTTCCGGGAGCTTTCCGGCGGGACGAACGTGGACGACGTGGTGCTCGTCGACCAGTCGCCCATCGGGCGCACGCCGCGCTCGAACCCCGTCACCTACATCAAGGTCTACGACGCCATCCGCGAGGTCTTCTCGCAGACGCGCGACGCGCAGGGGAAGGGCCTGGACCCTTCGCACTTCTCCTTCAACGTGCCGGGCGGGCGCTGCGACGTCTGCGAGGGCGACGGGACGGTGACGGTCGAGATGCAGTTCCTCGCCGACGTCGAGCTGGTCTGCGAGGAGTGCAAGGGCACGCGCTTCAAGCCGCAGGTGCTGGACGTGCGCTACCGCGGCAAGAACATCAACGACGTGCTGAGCATGACCGTGCGCGAGGCGATGAACTTCTTCCGCGACACCGCCCGCATCGCCAACCGCCTGCGCGTGCTCGACGACGTGGGGCTCGGCTACCTGCGGCTCGGGCAGTCGGCGACCACGCTCTCGGGCGGCGAGGCGCAGCGCGTCAAGCTCGCGTCATACCTCTCGAAGCGCACGGGCGCGAAGACGCTCTACATCTTCGACGAGCCGACCACGGGGCTCCACTTCGAGGACATCAACAAGCTGCTCGCCGCCTTCCGCACGCTGGTCGAGGCGGGCGGCTCGCTCCTCGTCATCGAGCACAACCTCGACGTCATCAAGACGGCCGACTACCTCATCGACCTCGGCCCCGAGGGCGGCGACGCGGGCGGCCGCCTCGTCGCCACCGGCACGCCCGAGGAGGTCATGCGCGCCGAGGGCTCGCACACCGGCCGCTTCCTCGCCGCGCACCTCGCGCGCGCCAACGGCCAGCGCAAGGCCGCCGAACAGACTTAAGCAGTCCCCGCGGGGAGAAGGAGACGCGGCCGACACCTGAAAGCCGTGCCCCCTTCTCCCCGCGGATAAAATCCACCCGCCGCGCTCGGCCGCAAAGTTATCCCTCGACCATAAAACCTTGCGCCCGCCCGCCTCGTATTGAACCCTGTATCACCGAGCCGCAGTTCGGGCAGCCGCCCGCGTCCGAAATCCCGTCCGAATGGAGAAAATTTTGTATGCAGAGAAGACTGTGCCTCGCACTCCTCGTTTGCCTCGGCCTGCCGGCCGCCGCGCTCGCGCGGCAGAGCCCGAAGGTTAACGCCCCGGCCGTCACCGCGGGCTCTTACCGCCGCGCGCACCAGACGGTCGAGGCGGGGCTCAAGGCGCTCGGCGGCGCGGAGGCGCTGCGCGCCGCCGAGGACGTCTGGCTGAAGGCGAGCGGCTCGTCGTGGGCGCGCAACCAGAGCCTGCGCGTCGACCCGCCGTGGGACAAGATGACGCGCGACGAGACGCTCTTCGCGGACATGCGGCGGCAGCGCTACATCTTCGAGAACCGCGACCCGCTGCCGGGCGGCTTCGTCTTCGGCGGCAAGAACGTCCTCAACGGCGGCCAGGGCTTCTTCGCCAACGAACGCGACCGCACCGTCCAGTTGGTCACCGCCCCGAACCTCCCGGCCGTCACCTTCAACTTCGTCCGGCGACTCCCCCACCTCCTGCTCACCCTCGCGCTCGAACAGCGCGCGCCGACGCTGCGCTACGCGGGCGAAGAGAGCTTCGACGGCCGCCGCCACGAAGTCGTCTCCTTCGCCACGGGCAACGGCGTCCTCGTCAGCCTCTTCTTCGACTCGAAGACGAAGCTGCTCTCGAAGTACGAGCAGATGGTGACCGACCCCGTGGACGGCGACGTGGTGCAGGAGGTCATCTTCCCCGGCTACCGCGCCGTCGACGGCGTCATGGTTCCCACGGGACGGCAGACGCGCCGCGGCGGCGACCTCACGGAGGACGTGAAGTACACCGACGTCCGCTTCAACACCAGGCCGGCCGACGCCGCCTTCGCGCGCCCCGAAGGGTTCGAGGAGCTGCCGCCCCCCTCGCCCCCGCCCGTCCGCGAGACCAGGCTCGCCGAAGGCGTCTACCTCTTCGAGAGCGCGGCCAACGCGCTCGTCGTCGAGTTCGACACCTACGTCATAGTCGTTGAGCCCTACGCGGGCGGCCGCGGCCCCAAGCCGACCATCAACAAGGCGCGCGAGATGTTCCCCTCCAAGCCCGTCAAGTACGTCGTCGTCACCCACTACCACGACGACCACTCGGGGGGACTGCGCAGCTACGTCGCCAGCGACGTGACGGTCGTCACCACGCCCGCCAACCAGAAGTTCTTCGAGCGCATGGCGGCCTCCACCTTCACGTTGAACCCCGACGACCAGACGCGCTCGCCGCGCAAGCCCCTCTTCGAGTTCGTCCGCGACCGGCGGCGCGTCTTCACCGACGGCAAACAGACCCTCGAAGTCATCGACATCGGCCCCAGCCCCCACGCCGAAGAGATGCTCGTCGCCTACCTCCCCAAAGAGAAGCTCATCTTCCAGGGCGACCTCGTCAACCTCCCCAACTCCGGCAGGTACCTCCCCTCGACCGTCAACGACGCGACCCTCCACTTCTTCGACTGGGTCACCAAACAGGGGCTCGACGTCGCGCGCGTCGCCGCCGTCCACGGCCCCTCCACCACGTGGGACGACCTCCGCGCCGCCGTTGAGAAGAAACGCGCGGGGCGTTAAGCTCAGGCCATGAGTCTGAAAGAACGCATCACGAGTGACATGACGGCCGCGATGAAGTCGAGGGAGGCGGGGCGGCTGTCGACCCTGCGGATGGTGAAGGCGGCGGTGCAGAACCGGGAGATCGAGAAGGGCGGCGAGCTGTCGGACGAGGAGCTGACGAAGGCTTTGCAGTCGCTCGTCAAGCAGCGCCGCGACTCGGTCGAGCAGTACGAGAAGGCCGGGCGGGCGGAGCTGGCCGAGAAGGAGAGGGCCGAGATCGCCGTCATCGAAGAGTACCTGCCGCGCGCCGCGTCGGCCGAGGAGGTCGAGCGCGCGGTCGAGGAGGCCGTCGCCGAGACGGGCGCGACCTCCATGAAGGAGATGGGCGCGGTGATGAAGGCCGCGCAGGCGCGGCTCGCGGGGCGCAACGCCGACGGCCGGGCGGTCAGCGAGGCGGTCAAGCGGAAGCTCGGGTAGGGGGCGGGGGCGGGGCCCGGCGGCCGGGCGTTTAAGTCATCGCGAAAGGGCGTCGTGAAAAGCCCCGCCGACCCCGCCCCCGGCTCCCTCCGCCACGTCCTCCGACCGTCCCCCGCCGCCCGTTTCCCCTCCCGCTTTGGCGGGTTGCCACGCGCGCACACATCCCGTATAATCCGCCCCTTGCTCGGAGCGCGGTGGCGTCGTCCAGTGGGTTCGCGCCCACTTTTTCTTTTGCGCCGAGGGTCGTCGGACAGGGGGTTTGAAGGGGCGTTGGGCGAAGAGGTTTCAGTCGAGTCGCGGGTGCGCGAGATCACGCGCGGCGTCGCCGAGGGGCGCGGCCTCGAACTCGTCCACGTCGAATTCGCAGGGGGGCCGCGCTCGCCCGTCGTTCGCATCTTCATCGACAAGCCGGGCGGCGTCACCCACGCGGACTGCTCCGAGGTGAGCACGCACGTCGGCACGGTGCTCGACGTCGAAGACTTCATCCCCGGCACCTACACGCTCGAAGTCTCCTCGCCGGGTCTGGAGCGCGGGCTCTACGCGGTCGGCGACTACGAGCGGTTCGCCGGGAAGATGGCGAAGATGAAGACGCGCGGGGCCATCGGCGGGCAGCGCAACTTCCGCGGGCGCATCGCCGGCGTCGAGGGCGAGGACGTCCTGTTCGACGACAAGACTTCGGGGCGCGTCCGCGTCCCCTTCTCCGAGATCGCCAAGGCGAACCTGGAGATAGACGTTGAGGAGGAGTTCCGCCTCGCAGAGGAGCGGGAGCGGGCGAAGAAAGCGGATGCTGGATGATAGATGTCGGGCGTAAGTAAAGCCGCCTTCCAGCATCTAACATCTGACATCTGACTTCCAAACTTTATGAGCGCATCCATCGGTCAGAGCATTGAAGCCGTCTGCAAAGAGCACGGCATCGACCGCGACATCGTCATCGAGGCGGTCAAGGAGGCCGTGCGCGCCGCGGCGCGCAAGCAGTTCAAGTCGGGCGAGGAGATTCAGGTCGAGTGGGCACCCGAGACCGGGCTCGAAATCTTCGCCTCGAAGGTCGTCGTCGAGGAGGTCGAGAACCCCGGGCGCGAGCTGTCGCTCGACGAGGCGAAGGAGCTGGCGGGCGACGAGGTCGAGGTCGGCGACGAGCTGCAACTGCCGATGCCGATGGAGGACATGGGGCGCATCGCCGCGCAGACCGCCAAGCAGATTCTCTTCCAGAAGGTGCGCGACGCCGTGCGCGCCAACGTCTACGAGCAGTACATCGACAAGGTCGGCGACCTCGTCAACGGCTACATCAAGCGCTTCGAGCGCGGCGACCTGATCGTCGACCTCGGCACGGTCGAGGCGGTGCTCGGGCGCAGCGGGCAGTCGCGCGGCGAGCAGTGGAACCAGGGCGAGAGAATCCGCGTCGTCATCGACGACGTCTCGAAGGAGTCGAAGGGCCCGCAGGTCGTCGTCTCGCGCACCTCGCCCGAGCTTTTGAAGCGCCTCTTCGAGATGGAGGTGCCCGAGATTTACGACGGCACGGTCGTCATCAAATCGGCGGTGCGCGAGCCGGGCGAGCGCGCCAAGATCGCCGTCGCCTCGACCGAGCGCGACGTCGACCCCGTCGGCGCGTGCGTCGGCATGAAGGGCTCGCGCGTGCAGGC
>DASVSK010000441.1:0-4483 GCA_036388135.1 Pyrinomonadaceae bacterium
GACTGGAGCCGCGAGCCCGACGCGCGCGCCTCGGGGCAGTAGCGCAGGTAGAACGAGCGGTAGTCGATGCGCCGCTTCACCTCGTCGCGCAGCTCGCGCAATTTTTCGGGGACGCCGCCCTCCGGCCTCATGCCTGAGAAGTTAATAGGCGGCGCGCGAAAATGGAAGAGGCGCGCGCGGCCCGTCCGTCAAGGCGGCCCGCACGGTTTAAATCCGCGCCCAAAAACTTGCCCAACCTCCCGCCGCGAGCTAACATCTAGGCTCTGCGGTATCTTTCAAACCTCTGGAGATGTAAGGAACTCGATGCACACCCCAAGTTTTACGCGTTCGACCGTGTGGGCGTTCTTCGCCTTCGTGTTGACGGCGGCCTTCGCCGTCTCGGCCTCGGCGCAGCTCGGCGGCCTGGGCGGCCTCGGCGACAAGCTGAAGAAGAAAGCGCCCAACCTGCTCGGCGACAAGCAGCCGATCACGACCAGCCTCGAAGACGCCAAGTGGGGCGACAACTCGAAGGACGGCGTCACGCCGCGCGAGGCCGGGCGCTCGCTGATGACGTTGCAGCGCACGCCCAACGGCGGCTTCGTCCTCCAGCCCGGCTTCTACTCGATGCAGACGCAGAGCTACTGCCTCAAGGCCGGCACGCACGGCCCCGGCGGCGGCGACGGCTACCTCTACGCGCCGCCGAAGGGCCCGGCCGAGGACGCCGTGATGACCATCGTCCGCAACTCGGTCAACCGGCCGGAGATTCCCCAGCAGCGCATACAGCAGCTCCTCTGGGCCATCATCGCGCGCGCGAAGTTCGAGGACCTGACCGGCGAGCTGAAGGCGACGGCCTCGCAACTGCTCACGCCGCGCCAGCTCGGCTCGCTCAACCGCAGCGCGCTCGACGTGCTACAGGGCAACGCCCTGACCGACGCGCTCGGCGGCGTCCCCGCGCCGCTCCGGCAGATCGCGGAGGCCGAGGCGCAGCTCCGGCGGATGCTGACCACGCCCGGCGCGTCCTTCGCCGAGATGGAGCGCGTGGCGGTGCTCTCGGGCGCGGCCCCGCTCGGGCCCGGGAGCCGCGACGTCCCCTCGGGTCGCTGGTCGGCTCACCCGGACGGCTACTACGTTCGCTACCTGCCCTCGGGCTACAGCTCGACGCGCGTCGAGGTGTGGGTGCCGCAGGGCAGCCCCGCCGTCGGTAAGGAGTACGACCCGGCGGCGCACATCGCCGTCCCCGGCAACACCGCGCGCCAGCGCCTCATCCAGTCCGGCCGCGCGCAGAGGGAGCAGTAGACGCGCCGCGACAAAGCGCCCGCCGTTAAAACAGAAAGGCACGCCCGATTTTAAAGGGCGTGCCTTTCCGTTCTCGGTAGTCCCCTTCTTAGTCGCCGCCGCCTTCGCGCTCGGCGCTGGCCGCGGCGCTGAAGGCGCGGCGGCGCTGCTCGCGCGCGGCGTCCTCCTCCGGGTGGCGCTGTCGGTACTCGGCCCAGAGGCGGCAGACCTTCAGACGGTACTCGACGAGCTCGCGGCTCACGTTGAAGTGGCGCGCCATCTCGATGGAAGTCCGCCCCTGCTTCATCAGTCGGCGCAGGCCCGAGAACGGCACCAGCGCCGCCGCGCCGACGGCGTACGCGGCCTCCTCGTCGGCCTCGTTATAGTCGCGCGCGACCGTCTTCCCCTGCTTGTTCTGCGCCACGATGGAGAGGCGGTTCGCCTTGTGGCCGAGGAAGACGTGGCAGACCTCCTCCATCAGCGTCGCGTTGTTCCGTGACTTCCCGTGCTTCGGGTTGAGGATGACCAGACGCCACCCGTTCGGCAGGGGCCGCGACGAAGTCCCGCCCGACCAGTCGTTGACGCCCACCCCCAGAAGGTGCTCGCGCGTCTGCTCGGAGAGCCCCGCAATCTCGTCGAAGTTGATGACCATCAGCTTCGCGAAATAGGCCAGCTCGAACGGGTCCAGGGGCTCGTCCTCGCGGCGCAGCCCCGCGAAGTCGCGCAGCCCCAGCGCGCGAATCTCGTACTGTCTCCCCTTAAAAGTCGGCGGCAGCTTCTCCGTATCCACTTGCGCGCTCCAAGATGGTGGACGAGTTCAACCCAGAAGTTTCTTGAACTCGTCCACTGTCAGCCCGACCTGTTTGATGACAGCCCTGAGAGTCCCTTTAGCGACCTCTTTATGATCCGGCACTACGACGCGGCGATGGGGCTCGGCCGTCTGCCTTAGAACAATGTGACTCCCCCGCTGACGGTCTTGTTCGTAGCCTACTTTCCGCAAAGCCTTTACGACTTCACGGCCCGAGACGCGGGGCAATTCACTCACGCCTCGACCTCTACCAGTTCTTCGGTAATCGGCGGCGGCACGGGGTCGCCGTGTGCCTCAAGGCTTTCCAGATAGACGACGATGGCCTCTCTGATGTTCGCCAACGCCTCGGCGCGCGTGTCGCCCTGAGAGATACACCCCGGCAGTGACGGCACTTCGACGACGAAAACGCCGTCCTCGTCCTGCTCAATGAGCACGCGGTACTTCATACCCCACCTCCGTCTCGACTGCGCCGAGTGTTTCTGAAACTGCGCACAGGATTATACCCGCCCCGGAGCAATCTTCTCACTTTTCATCCCGGGGGTCAGCCGTCAGACGTACAGGCGGCCTTCGCGCGGGTAGCGCGCGTGTCTGGCGACCGAGGCGTGGTCTGTGTCGCGCCAGGAGCGTGCGGCTCCGAGGGCGGCGAGGACGGCGTCGAGGGCGTCGCCGCCGCCGTTGCGCATGATGCGGAGGCGGTCGCCGGGCCGGATGCAGACGTGGCGCGCGAGGCCGTCGAGGATGGCGCGGCGCGTGCGTCGGCGCTTGGGCGTGAGCGGGCCGCCCTCCGGCTGTTTGTAGTTCTGGTGCGGGAGCATCATCCGCTTCAGGGTCGAGGCCGGGCAGGCTTCGACGAGGACGCGGCGCGCGCACGCGAGCCGGCGGTACTGGAACGGGAGGATGGCCGTGTGGCGTCGCCGCCTGAGCGGCGCGAGCACGTCGCGCATGCCGTGGAAGGTCTGGTAGATGATGCGGTAGTGGTAGGGGTCGAACGGCGCGCGCTCCTCGATGTCGGTCAGGCGGCGGATGTGCTTCGCCCCGCACAGTTCCTTCGACCGCCGCACGCATTCGAGCCCCGCCCCGTACCCGTCCTCGCCCCACTCGCCGATGAACTCGAACTGCCTCGCCCAGCACTCGCCCAGGACCTCTACCGGGAGCCCGAACGGAAAGTCCAGAGACCACAGCGCGCCCTCCGACTCGCCGATGAGCTTCACCAGATGCCCCAGGGCCTCCGCACGCTCCGCCGTCCCGCACAGGTCTTCCAGACGCGCCAGCTCCGCCAGCCGCCACGGACTCTCGCACCCGTCGGCCCCGCGCCGCCTGCGCTCGATACGCGCCACCCACGTGTTCCGCCCCGCCAGCCGAGCGCCGCTGAAATCGACGCCGTAAATCGCCTTGAACTTCAACCCGACACTTCCCCTTGCCCGTCCCGACATGCCCGCGCGGGAGGGGTGTCACATCCTCGACGACGACACCCCTCCCGCGCGATTTAAGTCTCGCGCCCCGCCTTAGTGTCCGGCGGCGGCGGCTCGCTTCTTTAACTCCTCGGCCGGCACGTCCTCGACGTGCGTCGCGACGTACCAGGCGTGGCCGAAGGGGTCTTCCAGGCCGCCCGTCCGGTCGCCGTAGAACTGATTCTCGACGGGGCGCGTCAGCTTCGCGCCCGCCTCGACGGCCTGGCTCACGGTCGAGTCGACGTCTTCGACGTAGAGCATGAGGCTCATCGGGGAGCCGCCGAATGCCCGCGGGCTGCGGGCGTTAATCTCCGGGTGCTCGTCGGCGAGCATGACGTGCGAGTTGCCGATCCTGATTTCGGCGTGGCCGATTCGCCCGTCGGGGCCTTCCATGCGAAACAACTCCGTCGCGCCGAACGCCCGCTTATAAAACTCAAGGGCGCGCGCGCCGTCGTCGACGATCAGGTACGGCGTCAGGCTGTGGTAGCCATCGGGGATGGGGTTCACTTTCTCGGGCATGATTCTCTCCTTCGTCAAAAAAAGGAAGGGGCGCTCAACCCGCCTGAGTGGAGCGCCCCCGCCTGTAAAATTTCCGACCCGACGTTAGACTGCCGCTACTTCCGGCCCTTGCGACCACGGTTGTCCGTGCCGGGCGCGCTGAACTGCGTGTAGGCGACGCGGAAAAGCTCGGAGAGGGCTTTGGCCGTCTCGGGCGTCAGGTTCCGGTCGGCGCGCAGGTGCGCCTCGACGATGTCGGGCGTCGCCTCGTGCGGGAAGTAGACGACGGCCGAGTTGTCCGTCCCCTCTTCGGTCTGGCGCGTGCCCATGACGCGCTCCATCGGCATGTCGAGCCACCCCGTCAGGCGCGCGATGTTGTCGGCGTCGGGCTTGCCCGTGCCGTTCTCGATGCGCGAGAGCGTCGAGGCCGAGACACCCGTCTCGTCCGCCACGTCCCGGAGCGATAGCCCCA
>DASVSK010000442.1:0-5341 GCA_036388135.1 Pyrinomonadaceae bacterium
GATGTTCACGCCCGACACCGTGGCCGTCATCAAGGAGCGCATCGACAGCCAGGTGCCCCCCATCGTCGCCAAGCTCACCGACATCGCGACGAACAAGGGGACGCGCAAGCAGATCGGCGCGCTCATCAAGCGCGAGGTCGACGACTACTACCAGCAGCTCAACTTCTTCAAAAAAATCTTCATCTCGCGCGAGCGCATCCACGGCGAGGTCGACGAGCTGGTCAACAAGACCCTGCCGCGCCGCGTCGGGGAGTTCCTCTCCGGCGAGGCGTTCGAGCACCAGGCCGAGGAGTTCCTCAACACGACCATCGACGAGGTGCTGGCGCGCCCCGTCAACGAGCTGGTCGGGAACGTCGCGCCCGACAAGCTGGAGCTGATTAAAGACCAGATAGCCGGGCGCATCCTCTCGGTCGCGCGCAGCCCCGAGCTTTCGACCTCCGTCTCGGCCTACGCCACCGACGCGCTGGAGCGGCTCCGGCCGCACACGCTGCGCGCGCTCCTCGAACACGCCCGCCCCGACTCGGCCGAGCAGCTCAAGGGCTTCCTCTCGCGCGGGCTGATGGCCGTGCTCTCGCGCGACGAGACGGCGCGGATGGTCAACGACATCCTCGCGTCGCAGGTCGAGAAGCTGCTGGTGCGCCCCATCGGGCGCGTCGGCGACCTCGTGCCCGAGGAGAAGGTGCGGCGCGCCGCCTCGCTGCTCGCCGGGCGCATCGAGGGGGCCGCGCGCGAGCGACTGCCCGCGGCCATCGCCGAGTTCGACATCGGCCGCATCGTGCAGGAGAAGGTCTCGGGCTACCCCGTCGAGAAGCTCGAAGACCTCGTGCTGACGGTCGCCAAGCAGCACCTGCGCACCATCGAGCTCTTCGGCCTCCTCATCGGCTTCGTCATCGGCGTCGTGCAGGCCGGGTACCTCTACTTCCGCCTGCTCGGGCGCTGAATCCCCCGCCGGGTTACAATAGCTTCGCGGAACGACACGCCGGGAAGAACCTTTTCGATGGAACCCGCCTCGCACCTCCGACGCCCGCGCGCGCCGCGCATGTGGCTGCCCCACCTCGTCCTCGCCGTCGTGGCGCTGCTGACGGCCGCCGTCGCGTGGGACGTGCGCCTCTCGTCGGAAGTCAACGACCGCCTCCGCTTCGAGAACGCGGCGCACCGCACGGAGGACGACGTGCGCTACCGCCTCAAGACCTACGTCAGCGTCCTGCGCGCCGGCGCCGGACTCTTCGCCGCCGACCGCGAGGTGAGCCGCGAAGAGTTCCGGCGCTTCGTCGACCGCCTCGGCCTCGCCGAGACCTACCCCGGCGTGCAGGGCGTCGGCTTCACCGCGCGCGTGAGGGCGGGCGAGCGCGAGGCGTTCGTCGAGTCGATGCGGCTTCAGGGCGTCGCGGACTTCCGGCTGAGGCCCGACGGCGAGCGCGAAGAGTACCAGCCCGTCACCTACATCGAGCCGCCGGGCCAGCGCAATCTCACCGCGCTCGGCTTCGACATGTTCTCCGAGCCCGTGCGGCGCGAGGCGTTGGAGCGGGCGCGCGACACGGGGCGGGCGGCGGCGACGGGGCGCGTCCGGCTCGTGCAGGAGACGGGGCCGGCCGGTGGCGCGGGGCAGGCGGGGTTCCTCATCTACGTGCCGGTCTACCGCGGCGGCGTCGTCCCGGCCGACGTCGCGGGGCGGCGCGACGCGCTGCGCGGCTTCGTCTACGCGCCGTTCCGCGCCGACGACATGCTGCGCGACATCTTCGGCAGCGAGCCCAACCCGCTCGTCGACTTCCGCGTCTACGACGGCGCTTCGCCCGCCGACGAGCGGCTGATGCACGCCTCCGACCTCGCGCGCGGCGCGGCGGACGCCCCGCCGGACGCGCCGCGCTTCACCTACAGCACGACCTTCGACGTCGAGGGGCGGCCCTGGCGCATCGCCTTCTTCGCGCGGCGCGGCTCGGGCGTCGCGTCGGGCGACCGCGGCTGGGTCTGGGTCGCGCTCGCCGGGCTCGCCTTCGGCCTCGCGCTCTTCTTCGTCACGAGCGCGCAGGTGCGCGCGCGCTCGCGCGCCGAGTCGGCCGCCGCCGAGCTGCGCGCCTCCGAGAACCGCTTCCGCACGCTCGTCGAGCAGTCGCCCGTCAGCACGCAAATCTTCTCGCCCGACGGCCGCACCGTCCGCGTCAACCGCGCCTGGGAAGAGCTGTGGGGCGTCACGCTCGAAGCCCTGGGCGGCTACAACATCCTCGAAGACCCGCAGCTCGAAGAGAAGGGCATCGCGCCCTTCATCCGCCGCGGCTTCGAGGGCGAGCCGACGAAGGTGCCCGCCATCCTCTACGACCCCGAGGAGACCATCCCCGGCATCACGAGCAACGAAGACCCGCGGCGCTGGGTGAGCGCCGTCATCTACCCCGTCAAGGACGAGGCGGGGCGCGTGCGCGAGGTCGTCCTCATCCACGAGGACATCACGGAGCGCGTGCGCGCCGAGGAGCAGGTGCGGCGCGGCGCGGACCGACTCGCACTCGCGCTCGCCTCGGCTCGCCTCGGCGACTGGAGCTGGGACGTCGCGACCGACGTGGTCGACATGTCGGGGCGCGCGGCCGAGATGTTCGGCGTCCCGCCCGGCCCGCGGATGACGTGGGAGCAGTTGAGGGGGATGCTCCACGTGGACGACCGCGAGCGGGCGCGGCTGGCGGTCGAGAGCGCGATAGCCGGTCGCGGCGACTACGACGTCGAGTACCGCGTCGACCGGCTCGACGGCGCGCGCGTCTGGGTCTCGGCGCACGGGCGCGCCGTCTACGACGACGCGGGGCGCGTGCTCGGGATGCTCGGCGTGCTTCAGGACGTCACCGAGCGCAAGCGCATCGAGGCCGAGCTGCGCGGGCAGACCGAGGCCGCCGAGAAGGCCAGGCGCGAGGCCGAGGAGGCTTCGCGCCTCAAGGACGAGTTCCTCGCCACGCTCTCGCACGAGCTGCGGACGCCGCTCACGGCGATACTCGGGTGGGCGAAGCTGCTGCGCGCGGGCGGGCTCGAACCGGAGTTCGCGGCGCGCGGGGGCGCAGACGCGGCTAATCGGCGACCTGCTCGACGTCTCGCGCATCATCACGGGCAAGCTCCGGCTGGAGGCGCGACCCGTCGAGCTGGAGCGCGTCGTGAGGGCCGTGCTCGACGGCTTCGAGCCCGCGGCGGCCGCGCGGGGCATCAACTTCGACGTGCGGCTCGAAGGCGGGGGCGCGACGGTCTCCGGCGACCCCGACCGCTTGCAGCAGGTCGCCTGGAACCTGCTCTCGAACGCCGTCAAGTTCACGCCGCACGGCGGGTCTGTCCGTGTCGCGCTCAGGCGCGCGGGCGGTTACGCCGAAGTCACGGTCAGCGACTCGGGGCGGGGCATCGCGCCGGAGTTTCTGCCGCACGTCTTCGACCGCTTCCGGCAGGCCGACGGGGGCATCACGCGCGAGCACGGCGGGCTCGGCCTCGGGCTCGCCATCGCGCGCCACCTCGTCGAGCTGCACGGCGGGACGATTAGCGCCGAGAGCGAGGGCGAGGGGCGCGGCGCGACCTTCCGCTTCAGCCTCCCGCTCCTGGAAACGCGGCGCGCCGAACGCGGGACGCCGGACGAAAAAGAGGGCGGCGGCGCGGCAGGCCGCCCGTCACCCGCCGCCCGTCATTCGTCACTCCTCGAAGGTCTCCACGTGCTCGTCGTGGAGGACGACCGCGACTCGCGCGAGCTGATCGCGGCGGTGCTCGGGCGCTCGGGCGCGCGCGTGACCGAGGCGGCTTCGGCGGCCGAGGCGTTCGCGGCCGTCACGCGCCTGAGGCCGGACGTGCTCGTCGCCGACATCGGGATGCCGGGCGAGGACGGCTACTCGCTCATCGCGCGCGTGCGCGCGCTCGGCGCGGCCGCGGGCGGCGGCCTCCCGGCTGCGGCGCTGACGGCCTACGCCCGCTCCGACGACCGCGCCCGCGCCCTCGCGGCGGGCTTTCAGACGCACATCGCCAAGCCGGTCGAGCCGGCGGCGCTCACCGCGGCCGTCGCGCGCCTCGCGGGAAGACGGGAGTAAGAAGGCAAAAGTAAAAAGGCAAAAGGCAAAAGTGTGGACGCGCCGCGCGCGAAGGGCTTTTAAGTTTTCACCCGCTTCTTCACTTTTGCCTTCTGCCTTTTTACTTTTGCCTTCCGCGGGCTTGCATCGGACAACCATTTCGTCGGATAACATCACCAACCCCTGCTGCCCCCGTTTTCAACTTCGTGTGACACGGCCGCGCCCGGCTCTCCCTCCCGGCGGGCGCGCGGCGGCAGTTTTTCGACAAGGAGGGAGAGGCATTGATGTACGCACGCTGGATGTTAAGTAAAACGCTCTTGGCGCTGGCGCTCGTCGCGGCGGGCTGGGGCGTCGCGGCGCGGGCGCAGCAGCCGCAGACGCAGGGCTACGTACGCTACGACCGCTTCGAGTCGGAGCGCTCGGACAGGCTGACGGGCGGGCGCGTCGAGCGCGCGGAGTTTCAGGCGGGCGAGCCCGACATCCACCTGACGCTCAACGTGCCCTCGTTCCGCCTCACGCTGTGGCAGAACGGCAGGGAGGTGAAGTCCTGGAGCGTCGGCGTCGGGATGAAGGACTACCCCATCTACATCGGCGAGCGCGAGGCGCGCGAGGTCATCTGGAACCCGTCGTGGATTCCGCCTTCGAGCGACTGGGTGAAGGAGAGCAAGGGCGTCCGCCCCGGCGAGGTCATCAAGGCGAGCGACCCGCGCAACCCGCTCGGCAAGGTCAAGATTCCGCTCGGCGACGGCTACCTCATCCACCAGGCCAAGGGGCCGGGCGACCTCGGCAACCTCGTCTCGCACGGCTGCGTGCGGATGATGCGCGCGGACCTCTACGACTTGGCGGAGAAGATAGTCGCGGCGCGGAGTCTCCCCGTCACGCGCAAACAGATCGCGACCGCGAAGGCGACCAAGAAGACGCTGGTCGCGGCGCTCGAAGAGCCGCTGGAGGTCGACATCAACTACGACACGCTGGTCGTCGAGGGCGGCGTGCTCTACATCTACCCGGACGTCTACGGCCGCGGGACGAACACGGCGGCGCGGCTGCGCGACGAGCTGCGCGCGAGCGGCGCGGACGTCTCGGGGCTGTCCGACGCCGAGGCGGGGAAGATGCTCAAGAGCGTCACGCGCCGCACCAAGTTCGTCGTCCCCGTCGGCAGCATCGAGCAGGGGCGCGCGCTCGCCGACGGCCGCACCGAGCCGCTCCTCGGCTCGCCCAAGCCAGCCCGCCGCAAGAGGACGGTGGCGAGCGCCAGGTGAGCGGGCCTCGGCCCGAACTCTAAACGGCCGTCCGCCCCGGTCGAATCTCAACGGCGGAAACGCGCG
>DASVSK010000443.1:0-10265 GCA_036388135.1 Pyrinomonadaceae bacterium
CGGGACTTCGATGAAGAGCAGCGCCGACGGGTAGACGCCGTGCGGGAGCACCGTGCGGTAACCTTCCGTCAGCGCGCGCGCGACGAGGCGGTCGCGGACGAAGCGGCCGTTGACGAAGAGGTACTGCGCGTCGCGGTTCGTGCGGCGAGCGCGCGGCGCGGAGACGTAGCCCGTGACGCGCGCCACGCCCCCGACGACGCCGTCGACTTCGAGCAGGCTCTCGATAAACTCCGCGCCGAAAATCTGGTACGCGCGCTCGCGCAGGTTCGCGGCCGGCGCGGCGCGCAGCACCTCGCGCCCGTTGTTCGTCAGCGCGAAACTTATCTCGGGGTGCGCCAGCGCGTAGTGCGTGACGAGGTTCGCCAAGTGGAAGCTCTCGGTCGCCTCGGAGCGTAGGAATTTGCGGCGAGCCGGGACGTTGAAGAAGAGGTCGCGCACGGCGATGGTCGTGCCCCGGGGGCGCGCCGCGGGCGAGACGTCGCGCATGCGCCCGCCTTCGATGAGGACGCGGCTGCCCTCGGCCTCGCCCTCCTGCTGCGTGACCAGCTCGACGCGCGCGACCGAGGCGATGGAGGCCAGCGCCTCGCCGCGGAAGCCGAGCGTCGAGACGCGCTCAAGGTCTTCGACCGTGTTTATCTTCGAGGTGGCGTGGCGCTCGAAGGCGAGCACCGCGTCGTCGCGCGTCATCCCCTCGCCGTCGTCCGAGACGCGGAGCAGGCGGCGGCCGCCCGCCTCGACGTCCACCTCGACGCGGCGCGCGCCCGCGTCGACCGAGTTCTCGACAAGCTCCTTGGCGACCGACGCCGGGCGCTCGACCACCTCGCCGGCGGCGATCTGGTTCGCGACGTGGTCGGAGAGGACGCGAATTTTTGACATAGGGAATTTTTAGATTTGCGATTTTAGATTTGCGGTTGAAGGGGGCGGCGCGTCGCGCGGACTTCATCCTGAAGCCTTCGCCGACGCTCGAAAGACTTCAAATCGCAAATCAAAAATAGACTATCTGGTGGTCGTTGGTCGAGAGGTCGATGGCGTCGTGAATCCAGCCGACGAAGTAGCGGCCGTGGCGCGCCAGCAGGCTCGCGACGTTGACGTGCCGCTCCTGCAAGCCCTTCTCGGGGTAGAGCGCGGTGGCGGCGCGCTCCAACTGGCGGAGGACGGCGCGGTCGCGCTGCATCTGCGCGCGGTGGAAGCGCGCGCGCAGGCCTTCGAGCTGGTGGACTATCTTGCGGCGGCCGCCGTCGAGCGCGCCGGCCAGCGTCGGGTCGAAGTCGCGCAGCCGCGCCTGCAACTCGTCGAGCGCGCGCCCCACGGTCGCGTCCGTCTCGTCGAGCACGCCGGCCACCTCCGTCCCGAGGTGCTCCTCGACGACGCGCGCGATGACGGGGTCGAGCCCGCCGAAGAAGTCTTCGAGCCGCAGGCCGTAGCGTTCGAGCGTGCGCCCCGCGCGCCGCTCGACGACCGTCAGGCTCGCGCGGTGGAGGATGGGCGTCGCGGGGCGGCCGAGCACGCGGTAGCTCTCGGCGGTCTGCGCAAAGTAGGCGACCTCGGCCGCGCCGCCGAAGTAGGCGACCGTCGGCAGCAGGTAGTCCTGCACGACCGCGCGCAGCGTGACGTTGGGGCTGAAGCGTTCCGGCTCGCGGAGCGCGAGCGCCGCCAGCTCCTCCGCTGACCACTCGTGCCCGGTGCCCTTCGCGCGGTAGCGCCCCCCGCCCGTGCGCGTGAGCGCGCGCCGCGCGCCGTCGGCGATGAGGAAGAGCGGGAACGAGTCGGGCGAGGTGTGAACCTGCGCGTGGTAGCCGGCCGCTTCCAGCTCGCGCGAGCGCGCGTCGGTGGCCGCCGCCATCTCCGCGCCGAGCCGCGCGGCCTCGGAGTAGAGCGGCGCGGCCAGCCGCTTCAGCGCCGCGTCGGTCGGGTCGAGAAGCACGAGGCCGTATTCGCCCGTGAGCGCCGCCAGCATGCGCGCGAACGCGTCGCCGTAGGTGCTCCCCGGCCGGTAGGACTCACGCACGAGCCGCTCAAGCTCGGGCAGGAACTCGCTCGAAGGGACGAGGTCGAGCAGGCGCTTGACGGCCTCCTCTATGCTCGCGTCGAGCGTGACGCCGCCGACGGGCTCGCCCTCTCTGTGCAGCCCCGCGGGGACGCTCACCTCGGCGAGGCGGCCGTCGCAGGCGATGAACTGAGCGGACTGCACCTCCTCCCAGTCGTGATCCTCGGTCGCCATCCAGAAGACGGGCACGGCGTCCGTGCCGCGCGCCGTCAGGCAGGCCGCGAGCTTCACCGCCGAGAGCGCCTTGTAGAGCGTGTAGAGCGGCCCCGTGAAGAGCCCCGTCTGCTGACCCGTGACGACCGCGACCGACCCGGCCGAGCGCAGGCGCTCGACGTTCGCCAGCGTCGCGGCGCTCGCGCCCCAGCGCGCGTTCGACTCGGCCAGCGCCTCGCAGAGCGCCGCGCGGTCGGTCTTGTAGGCGTCGAGCACGCGCCCGCGCCGGTCGGCCAGCTCGAAGTGGAAGCGGACGGCCTCCGGGTAGAAGCGGCGTAGCGCGGCGGGGTCTTCGAGGTATTCGAGGAAGAGGCGCGACTGGTGCGGGACGCTGCGGAACGGCAGGCGCTCGACGCGGAGGGCCGCGCCCTCGGGCGTCCCGTGACATGCGGATTCGGTCGTGGTCACACGCTTCTCGGCTCCTGTCGCGCGGGCGCGCCTCTCGGAAGAGTTCCTGAAGAGTTCCTTTTGCCGGGGCATTATACCGACCGCCTCCGAGCGCGCGCAAACACCAGCCCCGACGCGGGGGCCGTCGCGCCCCCCTCGCGCGCGCCCCGCTTCCGCCCGTCCGTGGAGACACTTTGACGCCGCCCGTCGTCTTCAGACGCGTGGCGGCCGCCCCCCGCGCGTCGCCCGGCGTGGTGCCCGACGTGGCGCGCGGGGCACGGCCGACTTCGGCGAAGATTGTTGTTGACAATTCGTTGCCGCGGGAATAATTTTGCCGAAGTTTTCCGCAGGCAATTTCCGGCCGTCGCAAGTCCCTACCGCGGAGGCCCGCCGCGCGCCCCCTCACCGACGCGGTCGGCACGTCTCCTCCCTTGTACTGGACATGAACAGAAAATCTCAGACCTACGAAATCCCGCTCCACCTCTGCCAGGTGCTCGAAGAGGAGTTCGAGAGCCTGCACGAGACGCTGGACTGGAAGAAGGACGGCGACCTGCTCTCCGTGGGCGACGGCGGGCGGCGGGTCGCCGTGGCCGTCAAGGTCGACTGGGACTTTCACGCCGGCCACGTCCGCCGCGACGCGCTCGCCGAAAAACTGCGCGAAGCATACTCCCGCTGGAAGCGCCTGCACCCCGGCGGCGGCGAGCCCGAAGACCGGCCGATGAAGGCGGAGCCCGACCTCGCCGCGTACCTCGCGCGCAGGCACCCGGGTCTGCTCGACGACGCGCGCACGGACGAACAGTTCGTCGGCGACCTGCGCCGCGTCCTCGACGACGCGGAGGTCTTCCGGCCGGAGCGCTTCGAGCGCCTGACGACCTTGCGCGAGGATACGCGCGGGCTGGTCGGCCTGCTCTGGGAGGGCGACGGGGGCGTGCTGTCGGCCGACGGCGGCAGGGCGAGCGACCAGACGCGCTTCGGGCGGCTGCTGCTCGAAGACGCCTTCCCCGAAGAGGTCAGGCGCGCATACGACCTGCGCCTCGCCAGGGTCGTGCGGAGGATTCACGAGCTGGGCGCGGGGCGCTCGGCCGTCTGCCTCTCGGGCGGCGGCATCCGCAGCGGCACCTTCGCCCTCGGCGTCCTCCAGTCGCTCGCGCGCCGCGGCTTCCTCGACCGCTTCGACTACCTCTCGACCGTCTCGGGCGGCGGCTACATCGGCGGCTGGCTCTCGGCGTGGATTCACCGCCACCCGGAGGGCTTGCGCGGCGTGGTCAACGACCTCGAAGGCGCGTCGCGCGCGCCCCACCTTGAGCCGGAGCCCGAGCCGCTGCGCCACCTGCGCGACTACAGCAACTTCACCACCCCGAAGACGGGCGTGCTGTCGGCCGACGCCTGGACGTTCGTCACCATCTACGTCCGCAACCTCCTGCTGAACTGGGTGGTGCTGCTCCCGCTGCTGGCGAGCGTCCTCATGATCCCGCGCGTGGCGAACGCCGCCGTCCTCGCGCAGTCGGACTGGGCGACCTTCCTGGGGCTGACCGCGCTCGGCGGCGTCGGTGCCGCGCTGCTCAGCCTGAGCCCGTTCGGGCTGCTCAAGACCGGCCTGATTAAGACGGGGCTGGTCGGGACGAGCCGGCGGCACGCGCTGCTGTTCGTCCTGCTCCTGCTGCTGCTGGCCGGCGCGGTCTTCGCGGCCGGCACCGTGTGGCCGGGGTGGCGCTGGCGCGCGCTGCCGGCGGCGGCGCTCGACAACCCGCGCTGGGCGCTGCTCCTGCTCGGCGCGCTGCTGAACGGCTACGCCGTCGCGTTCATGCGCCTCAACCGCCCGAGCAGCGGCGGTGCCATCCGGCCGGGCAGCTTCTGGGACAAGCGCAGGGATCAGAACACCTTCCTGCGCCTCTGCCTCCTGCCGCTCTGCCTCTCGGCCATGCTGCTGACGACCTTCTGGGCGTGGCACACGACGACGCCGCGACCCAACGCCCTGTGGGAGTTCGTCTACTTCATCCTCTTCGGCGCGGCGGTCGGGTTGGCCGGCACGGTCTTCTACTGGTTCTTCGTCCGGCAGACGTGGAAGAACGACCCGGCGGAGCGCGAGCTGCGCGAGCTGCGGGCGCGGGGCGCGGGCGGCGCACGCGGTAGGGCCGAGGGCGCGAGGGCGGACGACCCCGGCGCGCGCGCGAAGGAGGAGAGACTCGACAGGGAGGTCGGCAAGCGGAAGGAGGCCGTGCGGCGCAGCCTCCGGCGTGAGGCGAGGGTGCTGCTCGTCTCGGGCGTGGTCGCGGCGTTCCTGCTCTGGGTGGTGGCGACGCGGGTGCCGCCCTTGAACGGCCCCGTCGTCGACCCTTTCAGCTCCGTCACACACCCCGGCGGCGGCGTCACCACGGAGGTGCTGCCCTACGCCGTCTGGTGGGGCGCGGAGTGGTACACGACGCTCGCCTTCCCCGCCTACCTGCTGGTCATCTTCCTCGGCATCACGCTCTTCGTCGGCTTCACCAGCCGGCGCTCGGAGAGGCCGCCGGCGCAGAGGGGGGCCGGGCGCGCCGACGCCGCCGGCCCGCCGGGGGGCGAGGGGGACGAAGGGAAGCCCGAAGACCCCGTCCTGAGTTACGGCCGCTACTTCATCGAGGACGAGGACAGGGAGTGGCTGGCGCGCGCGAGCGCGTGGCTCCTCATCGTGGCGGCGGCGTGGCTCTTCGTCAGCGCGCTCGTCATCTTCGGCCCGCTGCTCTACTTCGCGTTCCAGAAGTGGCTGCTGGCGGCGGGCGGCATCTCCGGCCTCGTCGCCATCCTCGGCGGGCGCAGCTCGCACACGCCCGGCAAGTCGAAGAAGGACGGCGAGCAAAACTGGGCGGGGACGCTCAAGTCGGTCGGCGTCAACCTCGTCGTCCTCGCCTCCTTCGTCTTCTTCGCCTGCCTCGTCCTCGTCGTCGCGCTGCTGACAGGGGCGCTCATCGCGTGGTTCGGGGAGCACCTGCCTGGACTCCCGGCCCCGCTCCGCGCGCCGCTCTACGGCCCGCACGGCGCGGAGTTCGCCGCGATGTACCCGACGGCGAGCGCGCAGAACGCCTTCCGCGTGGCGCACTTCCCGACGTGGGTCTACCTCTGCGTCGTGGCGCTCGCCCTGCACGGCCTCGGGCGCGGCTCCTCGCTGGTCATCAACCTCAACAAGTTCTCGCTCCACGCGGGCTACCGCGACCGCATCATCCGCGCCTTCCTCGGCGCGTCGCGCCCGAGGGGCGAGCGGCAGGAGAATCCCTTCACCGGCTTCGACCCGCGCGACAACCTCTACATGGACGAGCTGCGCCCGTGGGTGCTGCGCGAGTCGGACTTCCGCGGGCCGAACGGCCTCGCCTCGTTCGTCGCGGCGCTCTCCGACGCGGAAGCGCCGGGGTCGGCCGACCCGTCGGCGGGGACCGAGGCGGTGCCGTCGTCGTCGAAGGCGGCGGCCGCGCGCCTGCGCGCCGAGATAGAGCGCATCGACGGCGAGTCGCGCAAGTACTTCGCCAAGAAAGACCCGCCCGGCAGCATCGACACCAACCCATCTTTCCGCACGGCGCTCTTCGGCGACCTGAGCCGCGTCCTCCAGGTCAGCCGCCTGGAGGGCGCGCCCGAGTTCGGGCCGCACCTCGAAGGCGCGCGCGCCAACTACGGCAGGCTGACGACGCCGACGTCGGCGGCGCGCGGCGGCGCGGCCGCCGACGCCGAGACGCCGCCCGACGTCCTGCTCAACCGCCTCCTGCTGCTCGAAGCCTTCCCCGAATACCTCAAGTACCCGCCGCGGCTCTACCGCCTGATGCACGTCGTCAACATGGCGCTCAACCTCGTCGGCGGCGACCGGCTCGCGTGGCAGCAGCGGCGCGCCGAGTCGTTCACCTCGACGCCGCTCCACTCCGGGAGCCTCTTCGTCGGCTACCGGCGCACGCGCGACTACGGCGGCAAGAACGGCATCTCGCTCGGCACGGCCGTCGCCGTCTCGGGCGCGGCCGCCAGCTCCAACATGGGCTACTTCTCGCCGTCGCCCTTCGTCACGCTGGCGCTCACGTTCTTCAACGCGCGGCTCGGCTGGTGGCTAGGCAACCCCGGCGTCCACGGCGCACGCACCTACTTCCGCTCGCACCCGCAGAGCGCCCTGAGCCCCATCCTCGACGAGGCGTTCGGGATGACGGACGACACGAACCCTTACGTGCTGCTCTCGGACGGCGGCCACTTCGAGAACCTCGGCCTCTACGAGATGGTCTTGCGCCGCTGCCGCAACATCGTCGTCGTCGACGGCTCGGCCGACCCCGAGGGCACGCTCGAAGGTCTGGGCGACGCGGTGCGAAAGATTCGCATCGACCTCGGCATCCCCATCGAGTTCAAGCCGCCCTTCCCCATCCTGCCGCGCCCCGAGAGCGAGAAGCGCGGGAGCGGCGGCTACTGCGCCGTCGGCGACGTCCACTACGAGGCCGTCGACGCCGACCCCGGCGAGCGCGCCGCCTCGCCGCGCCCGGCCTACGAGCGCCACCGCCTGACGGGCCGCCTCGTCTACGTCAAGCCGACCATCTACGGCGGCGAGCCGCGCGACGTCTTTAACTACGCCATGAGCCACCCCGACTTCCCGCACGAGTCGACCGCCGACCAGTTCTTCGACGAGCCGCAGTTCGAGAGCCACCGCATGCTCGGCTTCTACATCCTCGAACAGCTCTTCGAGCAGGCGTCGCAGTCGCCCGCCGGGGTCTCGGCCGCCGGGGGGCGCGACCTGCAAAAGTTCATCGGCTGGCTCGACGAGCGCGCCGAGGACGAGCGGCGGAAGGCGGCCGGGAAGAAGAAGGGCGGCGGCGACGAACCCGACGTTTAAGAAGTAAAAAGGCAAAAGTAAAAAGGCAAAAGTGAAGAGACGACGCAGGGCCTCCCGCTTCACTTTTGCCTTTTGCCTTTTTACTTCTGCCTTCGTGAGGGGCGCGGCCGGGCTCCGAGTTGCCACGGGGACGGGCGGCGTGCGAGGATTGAGCCATCCGAAAAGACCATGCGCGAAGGACGACTCGATCTGCTAATCATCGGCGCGGGCCCGGCCGGACTCTCGGCGGCCGACGCGGCCGCGCGCGAGGGGCTCGACTATCTCGTCGTCGAGAAGGGGCTCATCGCCGACACGGTCTACCACTACCCGGTCGGGCTCACGGTCTTCTCCACCACCAACGAGCTTGAGCTGCGCGAGGGCGAGCTGCGCCCCTGCCGCGAGAAGCCGACGCGCGAGGAGCTGCTCTCCTACTACGTCCGCTTCGCGCTCGAACACGACCTGCGAATCAACACCGAGGAGGAGGTCACCGGCGTCGGGCGACTCGCGCCCGGGGGCTTCCGCGTCACCACGTCGCGCGCCACCTACGAGGCTGCGCGCGTGCTCGCCTGCCTCGGCGGGATGGCCCGCCCGCGGCGGCTCGGCGTCCCCGGCGAGGAGCTGCCGAAGGTCAAGCACCGCTTCGTCGAGCCCTTCCCCTACGTGCGCAAGGAGGCGCTCGTCGTCGGCGGCGGGAACTCGGCGGCCGAGGCCGCGCTCTTCCTCGCCGAAGGCGGCGCGCGCACGACCTTCGCCATCTGGCGCGCCGACTGGGAGAACCGCGACCCGAAGCAGGGCTGCATCAAGCACTGGGTGCGCGGGCCGCTGGAGCGCGAGATGGAGGCGGGGCGGCTGCGCCTCTTCCTCTTCTCCGAGGTCGAGGAGATAGGCGGGACCGAGGTGCGAATCAGGGACGACGAAGGCCGAAGCCACTCGCTCCCGAACGACGCCGTCTTCGTCCTCATCGGCAGCGACGCCGACCTCGGCCTGCTGCGCGCGGCGGGCGTCCGCACCGAACGCTCCGGCCAGGCGGAAGTCCCCTCCTACGACCCCGAGACCTACGAGACCAACGTCCCCGGCCTCTACGTCGCCGGCCACTTCACCAACTCGCGCCACATCAAAGAGGCCATCGCCGTCCCCCGCCGCGTCGTCCCCCTCATCGCCCGAAGCCTTCGCAGCGCCCAGCCGGCCTGAGTCCGCGGCGGGCAGGTGTCAAGATGAGCTTCGAGGTTATCGGCGCCATCGACGAAGTCGAAATTATCGGGGCGGGCAAAAGCATACGTGACCTGAGGCGGCTTCAGAAGCAGTACGGGAAAGGCCGCTGGAGGAAGCTCAAAGGCATTGCAGAGGTGCGCCTGCCGAGCGGTAGAATACGGCTCGCGGAGTTACACTGGTACGAAGCTCACGGGGTAGGCAGGAAGGAACTCAAACGCAAACGTTACCTGGACTAAGAAGATGAGAAGCAAGAGCAAGGCGGCCGCACGGTTCGCGGTCTGCGTAAACAACTCCGAGTACCCGGCTTCGCTCGAACTGCACAAAATTTACCGCGTGCTCTCGGACGAAGACGCCGCCGCGGACGGCGACATTCGCGTCGTCGACGAAAGCGGCGAAGACTATCTTTACCCCTCCGAATATTTCGTGCTCGTCGAACTGCCCCGAGAGGTTCAAGAGTCTCTGCTCCACGCCGCCTAAACCGCCGTCACGCGCGCGGCATGACCGGATATTTTACTGAACCATGCCCTTGCCCGTCGCACACGGACTGCTGGGCGCGAGTCTCGTGGCCGCGGTTCTGCCGCGCGGGGCCGTGCGCCGCTACTATCTGCCGCTCGCGGCCGGCGCGCTCCTCGCCAACGCGGCCGACCTCGACTTCGGCCTCGTCTTCGCGCTCCATTCGAGGGCGTGGCACCGAGGCTTTACGCACTCCTTCGCGTTCGCGCTCCTCGTCTGCCTCTTCTTCTTGCTCCGGCTCGGCGGGCGGCGCGCCGCGGAGGCGGCCGCGTACGGGCTGGCCTACGCCTCGCACGCCGTCCTCGACTTCGCGACCACGAAGCTCGGCGGCGGGGTCGAGCTGCTCTGGCCCTTCGACGCGGGGCGGTTCGCGCTCGGCTGGCGCGGGCTCTCCGAAATCCCCTCGCGGCTCCCGCCCGCCGAAATCCTCAAGTCGCTCTGCGTGGAGTTCGCCCTCTTCGCGCCGCCGCTCGTCGTCCTGCTGCTGTTGAGAAGGCGCGCCGCGCGCGCGGGCGCGGCGGAAGGCTGACGGGCTTCCCGCTTCCCGCGAGTCCCCGCGCGGGGTATATTCTCCTGCCGCGCGCCGACGCGCGGGCCCGACGTCATTTTAGAGAGGCGAGCGGGACGCTTTTCGCCCGCGGTGCAAGTAACATTTACAGGGAGGTGTGTGATGGGAAGTGACAAGGACGTGGAGAAGTCTTATGCGACGAAAGAGGTGGCCGCCAAGCTGCGACGCCTGGCCGACGCCCTGGAGGAGGAGAAGACCTTCGAGATACAGATCGCGGGCGAGCGCATCTACGTCCCGCCTTACGCGACGGTCGAGTTCGAGTACCAGCGCGAGGGGGACGAGGAAGAGGTCGAGATCGAGCTGAAGTGGAAGCGGCGGTAAGTCCGCCGCGCGACTGAGCCGGTCGCGCCCCGCCGACCGCCGCGGGCGGGTCGACAGCCCTTTGACCGCCGCCGCACGCGCGCCGCGTGCGGCGGCGGTCGTGGCGTCCGGCCCTCTTAATCACACAGACCGCGCCGCCGCGGCGAACCGGACGCGCGCCCACCCGCGCAGGGGCTTGGCCGGGACGCTGCTCG
>DASVSK010000444.1:0-6577 GCA_036388135.1 Pyrinomonadaceae bacterium
CTGGGATGCCCGCGGCGCGCGCCATGTTGACGAAGACCCGCGTGGCCTCGCCGCAGCGGCCGCGCCCCGAGCGCAGCGTCTCGGCGGCGGTGTCGCGCAGGAAGGGTCGGCCCTTCGCGCTGAAGTCGACGTTGCGGACGCGGGCGCGGACGTAGTCCCTGAGCGCCGCCACCCTGGAGTCGAGGTCTCGGCCGCGGGAGCCTTCGAGCGCCTCGCGCGTAGCCGCGCGGACGTACTCGTCCTGACGCTGCTGTACCAGGAACTCGGCCGCGCCTACGGCCAGCAGGGCGAGGGCGAGCGCCGCGAGCACTGGGGGAACCAGCCGCGGCGGGATGCGTGGGGGCGGGCGGGGAGTCATGAACTCGGTGCTGTCTTCAAGGCCGAGGCCGGTCGGTCACAACCTTTCGGTCGTGTCGTCTTCGTGCCCGATGGTGTCGTCCCCCTCGGACGGGGGGAGCTCGACGGTGATGCGGTCGGTGTCGGGCGCGGGGAGGTCGTCGCCGGTGAGGCGCGCGAGCACGACCGTGATGTTGTCCTCGCCGCCGCGCTCGTTCGCCTCGTCGATCAGACCGCCGCAGGCGCGCGCGAGGTCGCCGTCCGCCTCGGCGACGATGCGGAGCATGTCCTCGGCGCGGAGCTTTCCAGAGAGGCCGTCGCTGCACAGCAGAAGGATGTCGCCGCGGAAGACCCTCACGCGCCCCGTCACGGGCTGGAGCTCGGGCTGCGCGCCGAGCGCCTGGAGGATGACGTTGCGGAACATGTGCGTCTCGGCCTCCTGCTCGCTGATCTGGCCGACGTCGACGAGCTGCTGGACGAGCGACTGGTCTTTGGTGGCGAGCTTGATGCGGCCGCCGCGGATGACGTAGCCGCGGCTGTCGCCGACCTGGAGGAGGCTGACGCCGTCGGCCGTGACGGCGGCGGCGGTCAGCGTCGCGCCCATGCCGGAGCAGCGCGGGTCTTCCTGGCTGCGCTTGTGGATGGCGAAGTTGGCGTAGTCGGTCGCGTTGCGCAGGCACTCGACGAGGGGCGAGTCCGGGTCGCAGGGGCTCTCGCCCCCTTCTTCCTCGTCGCCCGAGAGCATGTCGCGGACGGTCTCGACCGCCATGCGGCTCGCCACGTCGCCGGCCAGCGCCCCGCCCATCCCGTCCGAGACGACGAGGACGAGTCCCTTGTCTCCGACCTCGAAGCGGCCCAGCCCGTCGGGCGGCGACTCGCCATCCGACCCCGTCCAGGCCCTGGACGCGGAAAGGTCGAGCACGAGGAAGTTGTCCTCGTTGCCCGAGCGGACGCGGCCGACGTTGGTCTTGGCGTATAGCTCTACGAACATATGGAGGTGAGTGGTGAATGGCGAATGGTGAATGGTAAAGGGCGGGCGCGCCCGCCGCTTACCATCGACTATTTACCATTCGCCATTTACTGAATCTTGCCCAGCGCCTGATCGAGATCGGCGATGATGTCTTCGACTTCTTCGAGGCCGACCGAGATGCGCACCAGCCCACCGGTGATGCCGAGGCGCGCGCGCGTCTCGGGGAGCACGGAGGCGTGGGTCATCGTCGCCGGGTGCGAAATCAGTGTCTCGACGCCACCCAGGCTCTCGGCCAGCGTGCAAAGGCGGACGGATTCTAACACAGTGCGGGCGTTTTCAAGCGAGCCCGTGTCGAAGGCGACCATCCCGCCGAAACCCCTCTGCTGCCGCTTGGCCAGCTCGTGCTGGCGGTGCGAGAGCGACCCGGGGTAGTAGAGCTTCGTGACCTTCGGGTGCTCCTCGAGGAAGGCCGCGACCTTCCGACCCGTCGCGTCGTGTTGCTCCATGCGCACGGCGAGCGTCTTCGTCCCGCGCAGGACGAGCCAGGAGTCGAAGGGCGAGAGGATGGCCCCGACGGCGTTCTGTAGGAAGCCGAGCCGCTCGGCGTCGCGCTCGTCGTTCAAGACCACGACGCCGCCCACGCTGTCGGAGTGGCCGTTGAGGTACTTGGTCGTCGAGTGGACGACGATGTCGACGCCGAACTCGATGGGGCGCTGGAGGTAGGGCGACATGAAGGTGTTGTCGCACACCACGCGCGCGCCGGCCGCGTGCGCCACGTCCGAGACGGCCTTCAGGTCGGTAATCATCATCACCGGGTTGGTCGGCGTCTCGACGAAGACCATCCGCGTGTTCGGCCTGATGGCCGCCTCGACGTTGAGCGGGTCGGTCGTGTCGACGTAGGAGAACTCCAGGCCGTAGTCGGCCAGCACCCGGCTGAAGAGTCGGAACGTGCCGCCGTAGGTGTTGTCGGAGACGACGACGTGCTCGCCCGCCTTGACCAGCCGGAGCGTCGTGTCGATGGCGGCCATCCCGGACGCGAAGGCGTAGCCGAAACGCGCGCCTTCGAGCGCCGCGAGGTTCCGCTCGACCGCCGCGCGCGTCGGGTTCTGCGTCCGCGCGTACTCGTAGCCCGCGCGCGGGTGGCCCAGCGCCTCCTGCTGATAGGTCGACGTCTGGTAGATCGGCACCGTCACCGACCCCGTCGTCGGGTCGGGCTCGTTTCCGGCGTGAATGGCTGTGGTCGAAAATCCCATAATTGGTGAATGGTAAATGGTGAATGGTGAATGGTGAATGGTGAAGGCGAATGGGGCTCCCCATTCACTATTTACCATTCACCATTCACTAATCAAAAATCCCCTGGCTCATGTAACGCTCCGCGCCGTCGGGGAAGAGCGTGACGACGCGCTTGCCCGCGCCGAGTTTTTGTGCGACCCGGCGCGCCGCCGCCGCCGCCGCGCCGGTCGAGCCGCCGCCGAGGACGCCCTCCGTGCGGGCCAGCTCGCGGACGGTGGCGAACGCCTCGGCGTCCGAGACGGCGACGACCTCGTCGGCCGCGTCGCGGTCGAGGTTCGGCGGGATGAACTCGCGCTGGCCGATGCCTTCGAGCCGGTAGAAGCCCGCGCGGCCGCCGCCGAGGATGGAACCCTCGGGCTCGACGAGCACGCAGTAGAGCGCCGGGTTGACCCGCCTGAGGGCGCGCGTCAGCCCCGTGAACGTGCCGGCCGAGCCGCAGCCGAGGACGACGGCGTCGACGCGCCCGTCCGTCTGCTCGGCAACCTCGCGCGCCGTCGTCTCCTCGTGGTAGAGCGGGTTGGAGGGGTTCTCGAACTGCTGCGGGACGAAGCTGCCGGGCGTCTCGGCGGCCAGCTCGCGCGCGCGCCTGACCGCGCCCTCCATCCCCTCCTCGGCCGGGACGTACTCGACCCGCCCGCCGAGCGCCTCCATGATCTTCATCTTCTCGCGCGAGTAACCCTCGGGCACGCAGAGCACGACGCGGTAGCCGCGCGCGCAGCCGACGAGCGCGAGCCCGATGCCGGTGTTGCCGGCCGTCGGCTCGACGATGGTCGCGCCGGGTTTCAGCACGCCGCGCCGCTCGGCGTCGAGAATCATCCCGAGCGCGGCGCGGTCTTTGACCGACCCGCCGGGGTTCATGTATTCGAGCTTGGCGAACAGCTCGGCCGCGGGCGGCGGCGCGAACCTCGAAAGGCGGAGCAGGGGGGTGCCGCCGACCAGCTCGAGGATGCTATCCACGGGCCGGAGCGGCGTCCTGTCTCTGTCGGCATTCTTGATTTGTGACGGCGCAGCCATGAAAGTGGAACGGCCCCGATGGTAGCCCAGCGGGTGACGTGTGACAAGCGGTAAGAAGGTGAATGGTGAATAGTGAATGGTGAATAGTGGATGTTGGTTGAACAACGTCCGCGCCCGAGCGACGGGCCGACGGGACTACGGCGTCAATTAGATTCACCATTCACTATTCACCATTCACCACTTACTTATCCCCCTTGTCACCCGACGCGGCTTAGTCTATCTTGTAGTCCCGTGAATCACACGGGCTCGCCTGCATCAAATCCCACGGTCGTCGCAATCATCCCGGCGCGCTACTCTTCGAGCCGCCTGCCGGGGAAGCCGCTCCTGCCGATACAGGGCCGCCCCATGGTCGTCCACGTCGTCGAGCGCGCCCTCTCGGCCCCGTCCGTCTCGCGCGCCTTCGTGGCTACGGACGACGAGAGGATTTTCGACGCCGTGACGGCCGCCGGCCACGAGGCCGTGATGACGAGCCCCGCGCACGCCTCGGGCAGCGACCGCCTCGCCGAGGCCGCCGCCGGGCTCGACTGCGAGGTCGTCGTCAACGTGCAGGGGGACGAGCCGCTCATCTCGCCCGAGACTATCGAGGTCGCCGTCGGCGCCCTGCTCGAAGACGCGGACGCGGCCGTCGCGACCACGTCCGAGCCCATCGAGAGCGCGGCCGACGTCTTAAGTCACGACGTGGTGAAGGTCGTCGTCGACGGCCGCGGGCGAGCGCTCTACTTCTCGCGCTCGCCCGTCCCTTTCCCGCGCGAGGCGGCGCGCCGCTACGGCTCGCTCGCGGCGGCGCTGGAGATCGAGCCCCGCCTGCTCGCGACGTTTCGCAAGCACACGGGGCTTTATGTTTACCGCCGCCCCTTTTTGTTAGAATACGCGCGCTGGCCGCAGACCCCGCTCGAAGGGGCCGAATCGCTCGAACAACTGCGCATCCTCGAACGCGGGCGCGTCGTCCGCGTGGTCGAGGCGGCCGCGCCCTCAATCGGCGTGGACACCGAAGCCGACCTGCGGCGCGTGCGCGAAATGTTGGGGGCGGAAGCCCGACCCGGGAGTTGAAGGCGGTGGGCGACTGGATCGGACTCGGAGTCTTCGTGCTCGTCGTCGTCGGCGCGCTCGCCGGCCTCTCGTACCTCGGGAGGAAGCCGAAGCCGCTGACGGCCGAGGAGTACGAGCGGCGCGTCGCCGAGGCGAGGGGCGCGACGAGGTCGGCCGCGGTGGCGGGCATGAACGCGCTGAACAAGTTCGTCAACCCGAAGGCCGCGGAGGCCGTCGAGGTGCAGAGAGATTTAAAGGCCGGTTACTACGACGACGAGGAGCAGACGGGCGAGGGCGACGAGCCCGGCCGGAAGAAGGGGCAGGGGCCGACTGACGGAGGGGGAGAGGATGCCTAAATATATTTTCGTGACCGGCGGCGTGGTTTCGAGTCTGGGGAAGGGGCTGGCGGCGTCGTCCATCGGCTGCCTGCTCGAAGCGAGGGGCCTGAGCGTCACCTGCGTCAAGCTCGACCCGTACATCAACGTCGACCCGGGCACGATGTCGCCGTTCCAGCACGGCGAGGTCTTCGTCACCGACGACGGCGCGGAGACCGACCTCGACCTCGGCCACTACGAGCGCTTCACGAACGCGAAACTTTCGCGGTCGAACAACTGGACGACCGGGCGCATCTACCTCTCGGTCATCGAGAAGGAGCGGCGCGGCGACTACCTCGGCAAGACGATTCAGGTCATCCCGCACATCACCGACGAGATCAAGCGCGCCGTGCGGTCGGTCGCCGAGAAGGACTCAACGGACGTCGTCATCGTCGAGATAGGCGGCACCGTCGGCGACATCGAATCCTTGCCCTTCCTCGAAGCCATCCGCCAGATGGGGAACGAGGAGCGGCAGAACGGGCAGAACGGCGCGCTCTTCGTCCACCTGACGCTCGTCCCCTACATCGCCGCCGCGGGCGAGCTGAAGACGAAGCCGACGCAGCACTCGGTGCGCGACCTGCGCGAGATAGGCATCGCGGTCGACGTCCTGCTCTGCCGCTCGGACCGCACGCTGCCGCGCGACATCCGCTCGAAGATAGCGCTCTTCTGCAACGTCAAGGAGCAGGCCGTCATCGCCGCCCAGGATGTCGACACCATCTACGAGGTGCCGCTCGCCTTCCACGAGCAGGGGCTCGACGACCAGGTAGTCGCGGCGCTCGGCCTGCAAGACCGCGCGCCGCACGCGGACCTCACGCGCTGGCGCGAGCTGGTCGCCACCATCCGCGACCCGTCGAAGGGGAGCGTCACCGTCGGCATCGTCGGCAAGTACGTCGAGCTGGAAGACTCCTACAAGTCGCTGCGCGAGGCCCTGACGCACGGCGGCGTGGCGAACAACCTGAAGGTGGACGTGCGCTGGGTCGAGTCGGAGGGCCTGATGGACGAGGACTACGAGGAGCGGCTGCGCGACTACGACGCCATCCTCGTCCCCGGCGGCTTCGGCAAGCGCGGCGTGGCGGGGATGATTCGCGCCATCTCCTACGCGCGCAGGACGCGCACGCCCTACTTCGGCATCTGCCTCGGGATGCAGACGGCCGTCATCGAGTACGCGCGCGCCGTCTGCGGGCTGGCCGGCGCGGACTCGACCGAGTTCGACGCCGAGACGCCGCACCCCGTCATCTTCAAGCTGCGCGACCTCGTTGGCGTCGAGGAGCTGGGGGGGACGATGCGGCTCGGCGCTTGGACGTGCAGGCTGGCCGAGGGGAGCCTGGCGCGCGAGGTCTACGGCGGGCGCGCCGACGTCAGCGAGCGCCACCGGCACCGCTACGAGTTTAACCCCGAGTTCCGCGCACAGCTCGAAGCGGCGGGGCTGCGTATCAGCGGCGTCTCGGAGGACGGGCGTTTCGTCGAGATGGTCGAGCTGCCGCGCAAGGCGCACCCGTGGTTCCTGGGCTGCCAGTTCCACCCCGAGTACAAGTCGAAGCCGCTCGCGCCGCAGCCGCTG
>DASVSK010000445.1:0-7543 GCA_036388135.1 Pyrinomonadaceae bacterium
CCCGCGGACGGGGAGAGCGTCTTTCGGTTTAAGGGGCTGTGGCGCTACCTCACGGTGAAGCACTTGTAGAAGGCCTGGTAGGCTTTCCCTTCGTTCTCCCATTCTTTCCTCCTCACCGCCATTTTGGATTTCGTCCAGCTAAAATACCGGCCCGCCGCCAGGCCGAAGTCGCCCTTCGCCCCCTTGAGCAGGAAGTTTAACTTCCGGGCGGCGAGGCGTCCATTTTCGAAGGGGTCGATGTTCTCGCCGAAGGGCGCCCCCAGCGCGCGGCGGAGGTCGAGGCCGCCGTCGTGGTAATCCCCCTTCTGGATGTCCTTGTAGGTTTGACCCACGTTGAGTTGGAACGGCCCCACGTCCCAATCTGAGCGGTCATTCGGATCATTCTTCATGATGTGGGCGTTGAGGGCCGCGCCCTCGTGCTGCATGGTGAAACCCAGCAGCCCCGGGTCGACGCCCTCGGCGTCGGACACCCGATTGATGAAGGAGGCGCTCTCGTCGTTAAAGTTGGGGTTGTGGAGCAGCCCGCCGAGGCCCGAGCTGTTGACACATTTTATGAACCCCTCCGATCTGTTACCTTGCGGCTCGTAGCTCCCTCCCCCCCGCACGTCGACCAGATACACGCCGGACTCGTTAGGCAGGAAATTAAGCGGAACGAACTCGGTCCCGCCATTCCACCCCGGTCCCGTGATCCCGTTGCCGACGAAGTTTATCCCCGCCGTGATCCACCCGGCGTTAGAGCTGTCGCGCACTATCGTGCCGTTGGTGGAGCTAATCCCGACGCCGGCGGCGGCCGCGTTCGGGTTCCACATCACGAGCCCGACGTACCGGCCCAGGCTGTTGCTATAGACCCCGCGCGGCCCGCAGTCGTTTTGCGGGCACTGGACGGCCGAACCGTTCTCCACCATGCTTCGGGCCATCCGGCAGCTCGACAGGATGCCGTCTATCGAACAGTTCATGTCCTCGTAGGAGGCCATGATCTCGGCCACCCGCGCGTTGATGGGCGAGCCCCCGCTCAGCCCCCTCACACTCGGGTCGTCCGCCTCCAGCGTGAAGGGGTCCATCACCCCGACGTTCACGCCGTCCGGGTCGAGGTACGTCGACGCCAACAGGGCCCCGCCCGAGTCAGTCTCACGCCCGTCCCCGGTCACCGGGTTGAGGTGCTGCCACCTGAGCTTCGGCGAACTGCTGTCCGCGCCCGTCTGCTGCGCCAACACTTCGCCGCCCGCCCACGCGTAGGAGGTCTTCCGCGCGCCGGAAGTGTTGTACTCCGTAATCGTGCGCCCGCCGAGGACGGAGGAGCGCAGGTAGTAGGTCGTCTGCGTCGTCGGCTGGTTGGCGTTGATCTTCCGGATCAGGTCGCGCTTGACGCCGATCCCGTCGGCGTCGAAGGTGTCCACGGTCGTGACCGCCGTCGTGATCACCGCGCCGCCGGACGTCACCCGGCGGCTCGTCGTCTGCGTCTTCTGGAACAGCCGCCCCGCCGCGTCGTAGCCGTAGCGGGCGGGCACGAAGGGCAGTTCGCTCGGGCTCTCCTCGTGCTTCGAGACGAGCCGCCCGTCCGCGTCGTATTCCCAGGGTGCCCCGTGGCGGCCTGTCGCGGGGTCGTACGCGTCGCTGCTGCTGTTCTCCTCGCTCCAGTAGCGCCAATTCTGCCCCGTGCGGTTGCCCCACGCGTCGTAGGAGAAGGCGTGGCTGTAGGGGCCGGCGGTGCCGGAGCCGGTCCCGTTGACCAAGGCACGCGCCTCGGCGCCTGAAAGGGCCGACTTCATCCTGCCGGCGTGGTCATAAGAGAAGGCACGGTCGTGGATGCTTGAGTACAGGGCGGCGCTGCGGTTGTCGCTGGCGAATTTTAACGCCCCGTCGGCGTAATACTGGAAGCTGCCGCCGTCCGTGCGCGTCGGCCCGGTCGGGCCGTCCTTCACGCCCGCCAGCGCGAAGCTCGACACCCGCCCGCGGCCGTCGAAGCCGAACGTCGCGCTGGTTGAGTCGCCGTAGTCGACGCTCTGGAGCGCCCCCCACGCGCGGTACTGGGTGTCTGACGCGAGCGGCGCGGTCGCGCCGAGCCCGCTGCTCGTCACCTCGGACATCCGCCCCGCGCTGTCGAAGGTGTAGGCGAAGGAAGTCCCCCCCGTCTGGTCGGTCACGCTCTTCAGCGCGCCGGAGAGCGCGTACTGGTAGGAGAGCGTGTAGGTCCCCGCGAGCCCAGGGAACTTGCGCTCCTCCGAGGCGAGCTGTGACGTCGGGTGGTAATTGTATACGACCTCGCCGCCGTCCGCCGTCGCCATCGAGGAGCGGTTACCCGCGGCGTCGTAAGTGTAAGTCGCGGCCGGCGGGACGGTGATGCCCGACGCCGAAGGCGCGCTGTAGGTGACCCCCGTCGCCTTATGCCGGTTGTTACCCAGGTAGCTGTAGGTGGCGGTGGCCCCGCGGGCGTCGCTCACCGAGGCGGGCGTGTCGTCGTCGTTGTAGTTGTAGGTGGCGACCTTGCCTGCCTCGTATTCGGGACGGCGGACGGTCTTCAGGCGACCGTGCCCGTCGTAGGTCATGGTCGTCGTCTTGTAGGAGCCGCCCTCGCCTGCGGGCTCCTCCGCCGGGGCGGCTCCGGCGTACTGCCGCACACGCACCTCCCGGTCGAGCGCGTCGTACTTCGTCGTCGTCGAGGAGTAGACGGAGCCGTTCCAGTTCAGCACCTCGGTCCTGACGGGTCGCCCGAGCACGTCGTGGTGGGTCCGCTGCGTGCGCCTCGCCTCCGCGGGCGCGCCGCTGTCGTAGGTGGGGACCGGCTCGCCCATCATCGTCACCACCGCGCGGCCGGCGCACCCGCACCCTTCGTAGTCGATCAGCCGGTCCGTGGCCGCCACGGTGCCGACCGCCGGGCTGATCTCGCGGGTGACCCTGCCCATCCAGTCGTGCTCCTTCTCCGTGTAGACCCACCCGGCCCCGCCGTTGGACGGCGCGTCCTCGGCCGCCGGCTGCCAGGCGGCCACGTCCGCTTCGTCGTCGGCGTCGGCCGACACCTTGATGGTGTTGTAGACGTACGCCTCGCGCCCGACCCTGTCGTAGGAGAAGCGCTGGGCCGAGTAGCCACCGCCCGCGCCCCCGGTCAGCTTTCTCAGCGTCCCGCGCGGGCGTCCGGCTCCGTCCGACACCGTCAGGATGAACGTCTCGGGGTAGTTGTCGTCCACGGTCGTGGACTGCCTGATGTAGAGCGCACTCGCGCCGTATTCCCAACTTCTGTAGGAGCCGTTCGCCCCCCTCGACACCTTCCGGGGGCGACCCGCGGCGTCGTAGAAGCGCGTCACCACGGGGCCCGGCAAGTCCTGCGTCTCGTCGGGCTTCGGCGTTTCGGTCTTCGTCACCAGGCCCATGTCGTAGTTGTACCAGGTCGAGGAGGTGAAGCCGTCCGCGTCGGTGACGGTCGTCGGGTAGGCCAGCCGCCCGCCGCCGTCCGAGTCCGCGTAGGAGATGCTCACCCGGTGCCCGAGCGCGTCGCGCGTGAAGACGGCCGAGCCCAGCGTGTTGTAGCCGGTCTCGTTGACGACGGACTCGCTCAGGTTCCCCGAGTCGGCGACGTCCCACCTGCGGACGCCGGTCAGGTTGCCCCGTGTGGCGAAGCCCACCCCGATGTACGCGGGGTCATGCTGCGCCACCGACGTCGGGTTGCCTTCGGGCGCCGCCAGGAACTCGCCCGGCCGGTCGTAGTCGTAGGTCAGCTTCGAGAGGAGAGTCGTCTGCTCGCCCTCCCAGACCTCCCGCTGCGACGGCAGGCCGATGATGCGCTTCCTGGTGTAGACGCCCTCGGCGTTGACGGACGCCGGCTCGTAAGTGGTGTGAGTGCGCCGGAGCACCGTCGCGGCGGTCTCGTCGTATTCACGGACGTCGGACGGCAGCCCGAACGCGCCGTAGTCGAGCGTGGTGCGCCGGCGGCCGCGCACCGCCTCGCTGGCGTTGAAGTCGTAGACGTTCGTCTCCTTCACGCGCGGGTTCTGCATGTAGGGGAGGTTCTCGTCGTCCTGCGTCCAGGTCGTGCTCGTCCGCTTCTTCAGCTTCCCGCCTGACTTGAACTCCGACAGCCACGCCAGCCCCTTGCCCCAGCCCGCGGCCCGCGCGTACTCCCTGTAAACGGTGCCGTCGGGCGCCACGACGACCGTCCGCCTCCCCGTCTCCTCCAGGTCGCTCTCCGGGTTCTGCCACGTCACGCCGTCGGCGACATCGTAGGTGGTCACGGACTCCTCCTCCGCCGCCCCCGCCTGGTTCGCGTCGCCGTTCGCATAGGCCGCCCAGTCGCGCCGCTCGGTCGGACGCGGGCAGTCCCCCTGCGCCTGCGCCGCGTCGAGCGGCAGGCCGAGCTTGACGTAGCTGAGCAGGCCGTTGTCCTTCGCGTAGTTCGACACCTGATGGACCTGCCCCCACGTCGTGTAGTTGAAGACGACGTAGGATTCGTCGGGCATCGTCACCCGCTTGAGCGCCCGGACGGACTGCCCGTCCGCCGCGCCCAACGGCGTGAGACCCTGATTGAAGTTGATGTCGAGGGCCTGGTTCTCGTACGCGAACGTGGCCCATTCGTGCGTCTCCGTCACCGTCTGGACGGTGCCGCCGACCTCCTCCTCGCGGTGCCACGTCTGCGTGATCTTCTCCGGGTAGCCCTGCGCGTCGTAGCCGAAGTTAATGACGCGCCCCAGCGTGTCCGTCACCGCCTGGAGGTTGCCGGCGGCGTTGTAAGCGACCGTGATGAAGTTGCCGTGCCGGTCCTTGACCTCTGTGCATTTGAAGACCCCGCCGCGGGGCTCGTACTTCATCCGCGTCCCGCCCGGCGTCACGAGCGTCAGTGCGCCGGCCTCCTCTGTCAGTTGCAGGTAGGAGGAGTCGCCCGCCTCGTAGGTTGTGGCCGTCGCCGTCTGACTCACATGGCGGAGGCTGACGCGCGCGCCCGAGGGCGTGACGAGCATGTAGGCGGGCTTCTGCGCCTGCGCGTCGAAGAACTGCCCCTCCACGACGGGGAAGCCGAGGCGGAAGCCCGGCGAGGGCCACCCGCCGTCCGCGTCGTAGAGCACGTAGTTGCCCGACCTCGTCCAGACCAGCGAGTTATAGGAGAGCGAGAGGCCCAGGTCGAGACCCGCGCGGCCGGGCAGCGAGACCAGCGGCAGCGTCCAGTTGTAGTTGCCCGAGTAGAGGTCGACGCCTGCCGCCCCCGTCCGGTTCGAGGGGTCGAGGCGGGCCGCGGGGAAGTCGAAGGCCGCGACGTTGATGGCGACGGCCGCGCTCGACCCGGTGGCCCCGAGGTTGTCCGTGGCGACGGCCGTGAGCGAGTGGCCGCCCACCGGCGCGCCCGTCCAGATGAAGCTGTAGGGCGACGTCGTGTCCTCGCCGAGCTTCGCGCCGCCGGCGAAGAACTCGACCTTCGCGACGCTGCCGTCGGCGTCCGCGGCGGCGGCGGCGAGCGTGATCTGCGAGCCCTGCCCGAAGGTCGTATTACCGGCCGGGCTCGTGAGCTGGGCCGCGGGCGGCGCGTTGTTATTCACCGTGATGCCTACCGGGTAAGAGGTGGTCGCCGCGCCGTTGTAGTCGGTGGCCTTCGCCGTCAGGCTGTAGCTGCCCGCGGCGACGTTCGCCCACGCGAAGCTGTAAGGGGCGCTCGCGTCTTCACCCAGCTTGACGCCGTTCTGGAAGAACTCCACCTTGCCGAGGCCGATACTGCTGAAGACGTCGGCTTCGATCATGACCGAGGCCGGCTCCGTGAAGACGGACCCCGGCTCGGGGCTCCGGACCTCCACCACCGGCGCCGAGACCACGCTGATATCCACCAAGCTTGAGTCGACCGACGAGCCGTCGTCGAGGGTGGCCTGCGCCTGGATGTGGTAGGCCCCGGCGGGGACGTCGGTCCAGGCGAAGCTGTATGGCGCGGTCGAGTCCTGGCCGATCAGGACGCCGTTCCCGAAGAACCTCACCCAGGCGACCGAGCCCCTCGGGTTCGTCGCGCTGGCGTTGAGGGTGATCGAGGCCGGGGCGGTGAAGACACGCCCCTGAATCGGGCTCGTGATGCTCGCCGAGGGTGGCTCGTACACGATGATGTTGACCAGGCTCGAACCGACCAACAAGCCGTCGTCGAGCACGGCCTTCGCCTGGAGGTGGTAGGTCCCGGGGAGGACGTTATTCCACGCGAAGCTGTAAGGGGCCGTCGAGTCCTGGCCGATCAGGGTGCCGTTCCCGAAGAACTCCACCCGGGCGACTGCGTCCGTAGCGTTGGCGTTGATGATGATCGAGGCCGGCGCGGTGAAGACAGAGCCTTCGGCCGGGCTCTGGATGCTGACCGAGAGCGGCTCGGACACGGTGATGGTGACCGCGTCTGAGGTGGCCGTCATTCCCGTGTTGTCGGTGGCCCTCGCCGTCAGGCTGTAGGAGCCCGGCGGCATGTCGGTCCAGGTGTACTCGTAAGGAGCGGTCGTGTCCTCACCCAGCTTGACGCCGTTCCGGAAGAACTCGACCCGGGCGACGGAGCCGTCGGGGTCGGAGGCGTCGGCCGTAATGTGGACCACCGGCGAGGGGGTATGGGTCGCCCAGTTTCCGAACGTGGTAATCGACACGACCGGCGGGTGGCTGTCGTTGTCGGCGATCTGGACGGTGGCGTTCGACGGAGTCCCGACCGCGTAGGCCGCGTTGTTCGAGAGTGTGAGGAGCACCGTCTCGCCACCGTGCTCGACCACGGCGTCGTCCACGGGCGTGACCGTCACGGTCTGTGAAGAAGCCCCGGCCGGGAGCGTCACCGAGCCAGAGAGCGTGCCGTAATCCGTGCCGCCGGCGGCCGTCCCGCCGACCGTGTAGGAGACCGTCAGGGCCGACCCCGTGCCGCCGGTGCGGGAGACGGTGAAGGCCCCCGCGTCCGGCCCCTGCTCGGAGGCCGCCGCGTCCGTGGCCGAGACCGTCACGGTCGGCAGAGAGACGGTGATGTTGACCGCCCCGGAGGTTGTGGTCGCGCCCGCGTTGTCCGTGGCCTTCGCCGTCAGGCTGTAGTTTCCTGGGGCGACGTTCGCCCAGTTGAAGGCGAAAGGAGCGGCGGCGTCCTCGCCCAGCTTCGTCGCGCCCTGAAAGAACTCGACCTTGGCGACGGAGCCGCCGGGGTCGGGGTCGGAGGCGTTGGCTGTGATGTTGATCGTGGCGTAGGCATTGAAGGCCGTCCCGTTCGCCGGCGTGGCGATTGAGACCGACGGCGGGGTCGTGTCGTTGTCGGCGATGTTGACCGCGGCGCTCGACGGCGTCCCCACCGCGTAGGCGGCGTTGGCCGCCAGCGTGAGCGTGACGGTCTCGCCCCCGCTCTCGACGGCGTCGTCGTCGACCGGCGTGACGGTGATGACCTGCGAAGCGGCCCCGGCCGGTATCGTCACCGACGTGCCGACCGAGGCGTAGTCCGAGCCGGCGGTCGCCGTGCCGCCGGCCGTGTAGTTGACCGTCAGCGCCGCACCCGTCGCGCCCGTCCGGCTGACGGTGAAGGTGCCGGCGTCCGGCCCCTGCTCGGAGGCCGCCGCGTCCGTGGCGGAGATGGTGA
>DASVSK010000446.1:0-1547 GCA_036388135.1 Pyrinomonadaceae bacterium
AACGTCAACGGCGGGGCCATCGCCCTCGGGCACCCGCTGGGCTGCACGGGCGCGAAGCTCACGGCCACCATCCTGCGCGAGCTTGAGCGGCGCGACGGCCGCTACGGGCTCGTCACGATGTGCGTCGGCGGCGGCATGGGCGCGGCCGGAATCTTCGAAAGACTGTAAGCCGTAAGCCGTGAGCCGCGGGCGGCCGAAAACTGCCCGCCGCTCACTTTTTAAGCGACCGAAAGGAGCAAACTATGTCTGCCGTGGCCGAGGATAAAAAGATAGTCGTTGGCGGGAGTTTCCTGATCGAAGAGAGGACGCCCGAGGAGGTCTTCACGCCCGAGGACTTCACCGAGGAGCACCGCATGATCGCCGACACCGCGCGGCAGTTCATGGACGGCGAGGTGCGCCCGCGCGTCGCCGAGCTTGAGAAGAAGGACTGGAAGCTGGCGCGCGAGCTCGTCCGGAAGGGCGCGGAGATCGGCTTCGTCGGCGCGACCGTGGCCGAGGAGTACGGCGGACTCGGGCTCGACCAGGTGGCGGGGGCCATCCTCGGCGAGGCTCTGGGGCGCGCCGCCTCGTTCGCGACGACGATGGGCGCGCAGGGCGGCATCGGGCTGCTCCCCATCGTCTACTACGGCACCGAAGAGGCGAAGCAGAAGTACATCCCGCGCATCGTCACGGGCGAGCTGATTACGGCCTACGCCCTGACCGAGGCCGGCTCCGGCTCGGACGCGCTCGCGGCGAAGGCGACGGCGCGCCTGAGCGAAGACGGCACGCATTACGTCATCAAGGGCGAGAAGATGTGGATTACGAACGGCGGCTTCGCAGACCTGTTCGTCGTCTTCGCCAAGGTCGACGGCGACAAGTTCACGGGCTTCATCGTCGAGCGGCAGGAGGGCTTATCGAACGGGGCCGAAGAGCACAAGATGGGCATCAACGGCTCGTCCACGACCGCGCTCGTGCTCGACGACGTGAAGACGCCCGTCTCGAACCTCCTCGGCGAGGTCGGCAAGGGTCACAAGATAGCCTTCAACATCCTCAACGTCGGCCGCTTCAAGCTCGGCGCGATGTGCCTCGGCGGGATGAAGCTGGCGACGGCCGAGTCCGTCCGCTACGCCAACGAGCGCCACCAGTTCGGCAAGCCCATCTCCAGCTTCGGGGCCATCAAGCACAAGCTCGCCGAGATGGCGATTAAGACCTGGGTCGGCGAGGCGACGACCTACCGCACGCTCGGGCTCATCGAGGGCGCGATTAACGCGACGGCCGACGCCTCCGACCCCGAGTCGAAGCTGCGCGCGATAGAGGAGTACGCCGTCGAGTGCTCGGCCATCAAGGTCTCGCTCTCGGAGTACTGCCAGTACGTGACCGACGAGATGGTGCAGATTTACGGCGGCTACGGCTACTCGGCCGACTACCCGGCCGAGGCCGCCTACCGCGACGCGCGCATCAACCGCATCTTCGAGGGCACGAACGAGATCAACCGCATGCTCATCCCCGGCATGCTCATGCGCCGCGCGATGGGCGGCAAGCTCGCGCTGCTCCCGGCCGCGCAGGCT
>DASVSK010000447.1:0-3532 GCA_036388135.1 Pyrinomonadaceae bacterium
GCGCTGTCCGATGCGCTCTATCTCCCCGACGAGGTCTAAGAACTGCCGCTGCGTCTGCGAGTAGACGTAAGGGTAGCTGTCGTCGTCGTACCTGACGAAGTTGACGACGTAAGTTTGATAGAGGCTGACGCCGCAGGCGACGGCCGCGAGCGCGGCGGCGGCCGGCCAGACCGCCTCGCGCGGCCGCGGCAGGGGCCAGCGCCGCGCCGCCCAAGCGCCCGCGGCCTGCACGGCGTACCCGCCCGCGACCGCCAGCGGCACGACGAAGTTGAGCGCGAGCCAGGGCGTCTTGTAGCTGATGAGCGAGTAGGCGGCCATCAGCCCGAAGCCCCACGCCGCGGCGAAGAGGGCGAAGCGGTTCCGCACCCGCCCGAAGAGCGCGACCAGCGCGCCGAGCGCGCCGAGCATCAGGACGGGCGCGTCCTCCTGGAGCAGCCACTTGACGTAGGTGTGGGCGGGCTTGCCGTGGAACTCGCTCATGCCCGTCTTCTGCCAGACGGCGAAAGCCTTGAACGAGTCCGCGACGCCCTTCGCGTTGGTGAAGAACGACGAGTAGAAGGCGACCCAGATGAGCGCGAAGAGCGCGGCCGCCCCGACGACGACGAGCGGCCCGCGCCCGCCCGCGCTCAGCTTCTCGAACCCGCCCCAAGTCTCCGCGCCGCGCCCGCCGCGCCGGGGCCGCCCGCCTCCGCCCTTAATCCGCTCCCACGCCGCGGCCGTCAGCCACGCCAGCGCGAGCGTGCCCACGGAGATGAAGGCCGTCTCCTTCGTCGCGAACATCAAGGCGGCGGAGGCCGACGCGAGCATCAGGTCTGAGGCCGCGCCCGTCTCGTGGAAGCGGAGCGCCGCGACGACGAGGGCCAGCGTGAAGAAGACGAAGGGCATCTCGTGGATGAAGTAGCGCGAGTAGAAGACGCAGGCGGGCGAGACGGCGAGGAGCGCCGCGGCCGCCAGCGCCGCGACCGCGCCGACCCGACGCCTCAAGCCCAGCACGAGCCACACCGTCCCGACGCCGAAGAGCGCCGGCACGAGCCGGATGACGAACGTGTTCAGCCCCGCGAGCGCGACGAAGGGCAGCGTCAGGTAGTAGAGCGTCGGGCCGTGGTAGTTGGCCGGGTCGTACGCGTAGCGCCCCTGCCGCAGCAGGTTCGTCAGGAAGAAGCCGTTGACGCCCTCGTCGTGGTGCAGCGGCTTCAGCTCCGGCGCGTAGAGCCTGAGCGCCGCCGCCGCGAGCAGCACGGCGATGCTCGCGTAAGCCCACGCGCGCTCCGGCAGCTCGAAGCCCGTCTCGGCGGCCGACGGGTCGCCCGGCTGTCGCCGCCCCGCGTCGTCGGCCGCCGCGCGCTTCGCCGACGACGAAGAGGTCGCGCCCCAGTCGCCCCGCGCCTTCTTACGGTTTCGTTTTGTAGAGCCGGTAGCCACCCGCTTCCCCAACCTTCCTGTACCTGCCGAAGAATGACTCGTTGATCGTGACGCCCTGCCGCCCCAGCTCCTCGCGCTCCAGCGGCCCGACGACGACGTACTCTATCCCCGCGCGCTCGACGAGCGCTGCCGCGTCGGCCGCGCCCGAGTAGATTCGCTTCAGCTCGGCCTCGCGCTCGTAGTAGTTGATGCCGTGCGACCAGACGTGGCCGGGGTAGCCGAGAAACGTCCGGCGTCCTGTCAGGTAGACCGGGTCATTATATGTCGGCGCGTGGAGAATCAAAGAGCGCGGGCTCGTCTCGCGCTTAACGACCTCGGCGAAGGCCACGCCCGCCGGGTCGAACGAGCGCCGCTCGACCGCGCCCGACGCCGCGCGCAAGACGTCGAGCCCCCCCGCCGCCGTCTGCGCGATTACGAGCGCGACCGCCGCCGCGCGCCAGCCCCCGCCCCGCCGCCACAGGCGCGCCAGCACCAGCGCGACCAGCGGGGCCGAGGCTATCCACCAGTAGAGCAGCACCTTGATGTTGTCCCAGACCCAGGGCGAGAGCTTGTAGACGTTCGGGACGACGAAGCAGAGCACGAACGGCAGGTAGAAGAAGAGCAGCCTTTTGCTCACCCCCGCCCCGCGCCACGCGAGCGCCGCGACGAGCAGCGGGATGAAGACGGCCGTGTTCTTTATCCAGAACCAGACGACGTTCCGCCCGCCGCGATCCCAGCCGAACTCCCAGCCGAAAAACTGCGCCGCGTTGACCGCCGAATCTCGCGTCGCCCAGAACATCTGCGGCAGCGCCAAAGCCGACGCCGCGGCCGCGAACACCAGCCACGGACGCCACACGGCCCACACGGCGGCCCACGCCGGCCCGGCCTCGCGCGCGTCCGCGTCGCCCCCCTCGGCTCCGCCCGCATCATTCTTCCACAAGAGCACGGCCGCGCCCTGCATCAACGCCAGGCACGCGCCCATCAGCATCATCACGACGAAGCTGTGCGCGTGTACCAGCGGCAGCAGCCCCGCGACCACGCCCGCCGCGACCATCTCGCGGAAGGCAAAAGGCGAAAGGCAGAAGGCAAAAGTGGAGTCGGCCGCGTCTCCGTCCTCTTCGCCCGCGCCTTTCGCCGACGCGCCGCGCGCGGTGTTTCGACGCGGCGCTTTACCTTTAGACTTAGTCTTCCTTTTCGCCCCCTCACGACGACTCTCCATCTCCGCCGACGAACGCGCGCCCTCTTCGCTTCCCCCTTTTGCCTTTTGCCTTTTGCCTTCTGCCTTCTCACTCGCGTCCCACCAGAGCGTCCAGACGACGAGCGCGAGCGCGACGCCGAGCAGGATGCTGCGCTGCGTGACGAAGAGCGCGGTGACGGCATTGCCCCAGCGGTAGCCGAGGTGCCCCATGATGGTGTAGTCGTGCGGGAGCGCGCCCAGCAGCCCGAGCACCCCGCGCTCGCCCGACGCCGCCTCGCCCAGAAATGTCCACCACCCGAAGCCGCCGCTCAGGAGCACCAGCGCGGGCACCAGCAGCGCGGCCGACCTCACGCGCGTCAGCCTGAGCGCCCAGGCGTGCAGGAGCCCCACGAGCGACATCACCATCGCGAAGTTCTGCCAGAACATCGCGCCTTCGAGCGTAGCGCCCGCGCGCACGAAGAGCGCCGTCACGAAGTCGACGACGAAGGGGTAGGTCAGCCGGACGCCCGCGAACTCCGGGTGCTGCGGCGGGAAGTTCTCGCCGTAGGCGAAGCCCGTCACGACGGCGAGGTGGAAGGGCAGGTCGCCGATGTTCGTGTCGATGCCCGTGAAGATGCCGCCCGGCGTCACGTACATCGCCTGCGAGAAGACGAGCCAGAAGACGAACGCCGCCGCCGCGTAGAAGACGAGCGCCCCCGTCCCGCCTTCACCCAACAGCGCGCGGCCCAAAGCGCGCGTCCCCCCTTCGACGTCCGCGCCCATGCGCGCGCGCAACTCGCCGCGCGCGAGCAGCAGCAGCGGGGACGCGCAGACCGCGCCGGCGAGCGTCAGCGTCGCCGCCGTCATCCCGAGCAGCGACGCGAGCGCGAAGCCCGCGAGCCCGAGCGCCGCGAACCCGAGGCACACGCCCGCGCACAGGCGCGGCCAGAAGGG
>DASVSK010000448.1:0-6827 GCA_036388135.1 Pyrinomonadaceae bacterium
AGAGGAGCGGCAGCAGGGACAGGCCGAAGGCGTTGTAGCCCCACAGCGTCCAGTAGCCGCTCGTCACCGTCACGCGCTGCGTCAGAAGGTACGCCCCGGCGACGCTCATCCCGAGCCCGAGCAGGAACTCGCCCACCCCGCCCCGCGTCCCGCCCGCCCCGCGCGGCCCCCTCTCTTCTTCCTCCATCGACGCCCCCCTTTAATCGCGTTCTACTTCTTCCGATGCTTCTCGATGTAGGCGCGCGCGAACTCGTTGAGGTGCGGGGCCTCGCGCAGGCCGACCTTCTCGGCCTCCTTCTCGGCGTCCTCGATTGTCCAGCCGTCGCGCAGCACGCGGCGTATCATCCAGAAAGCGCCGACGCGGACCGCGCCCGTGCAGTGGACGAAGGCGGGGCGGTTCGCCGCGTCGTCCGTCAGTTTTAGAAACTCCGTGGCCTGCTCCTCCTTCGGCTCGCCGAAGGCGACCGGGATGTTGAAGTAGCGGAGGCCCAGGCGCTCCGCCTCCGCCTTCTCCTCCCACGCGCGGTGCTCGCCCGGCTGGCGCAGGTTGATGACGGCCCTGACGCCCTCCTCCTTCAACTTCGCAAGGTGTTCGAGGCGCGGCTGGCCGCCCGTGCAGAACTCCCTGTTGACCCGCAGGAAGTTGCGTATCGGCGGCGTCTCCTGAAGCGCGGCGAAGGCGGACGCGGCGCATAACAGCGCGGAGGCGGCGACCGCCGCTAGTTTTCTTTTCGAGATGAACGTCACGGACTCTCTCCCCTTCAAGACCTGTCCAAAGCCGCCCCGCCCCGTCGGCGCTTCCCCGGAGGCGCTTCAGGGCGCGCCGTACTTCAGGTGCACGACCTTCGCGCGCCCCGGCGCGTAGACGGTGACGACGAAGAGGTCGTCGAACTTGCCCTCCTCCATCGTCGGGACGACGTCGCCGCCCAGCTCGCGTATGAGGTCGGGGACGCTGTTGGTGTGACCCACGACCAACACGGCCCCGCCCGCGTGCCCTTCGACCCTGCTCTTCAGCTCGCGTATGGACTGCCCGCTCACCTCCCGCGGGCTGTCCGGCTTCACGGCGAGCGCCACCGGGTTGACGGGCACGCCCAGCAGCTTCGCCAGCGGCTCCGCCGTCTGCTTCGTGCGCGCGAACTGCGAGGTGTAGACGGCCTTCACGCCCGCGCCCGACAGCAGGCGGGCCAGCGCCTCCGCCCGCGCTCTGCCCGCCTCCGTCAGCGGCGGGTCCTGCGCGGGCTCCTGCCCCCGCTCCGCGTGGCGGACGAGAAACACCGTCGTCACCCTGCCGCCGCCCGCGTCGCCCTGCGACGGCTTCGCGTCCGACGCCTGCCCCGCGCACGCGCCCGCCGAGACCGCCAGAAGTAACAGAGCCGACCACGCCCGACGCGCCCGCGAAAGAGTCGCCATAGAATTTTTACCCCTTACTTTTTTTACGGGACGGATTCCCGAGAGCTTCCCACGGGGCGACGACGCGCGCCCGACATTTATACCCGACGGCGCGGACCCGCCAGCGCGCCTCGACGCCCGGCGCGGAGCACGCTACTTGATCGCGCCGTACCTGCGCAGTATCTCGACGGTCTTGTCGATGGGCAGCGCCTCGATGCGAACGCCGCCGCGGCCGGTGACGGTCGTGGCGCGGAGCAGGGAGTTGTAGACGGCCCCCTCGGTCGCCTCGACGCAGGCGAGGAAGAGCGGCGACATCGCGTCGTTGGGCAGCAGCTCGACGCGGCGCAGCGCCGTCTCGCCGTGGCGGACGCGGAGCGCGGGCGCGGTGCTGAAGGCGATGACGTAGTCGCCGCTCCCCTGGGTCGAGGGCGAGCCGGTGCGCGCGAGTCCCAGCATGGCGCGCGCGGCGAGCCGACGCAGGTTGCGCGCGTCGAGCGGCGCGTCCGTGGCGACGACGACGATGACCGACCCGTCGGCGCGGTCGGCGTCTAAAGAAGGCGTCGGGAGCGCCGCCTTCCGCGCGGGCTCAAGCTCGTCTTTGAGGTAGTAGCGCCCCAGCTCGCGCCCCACCGGCGCGCCGTTCATCGTGAGCACGCCGCCGTAGTTCGTCTGCACGAGCACGCCGACGGTGTAGCCGCCGTGGCGTGCGGGCACGACGCGCGAGGCCGTGCCGATGCCGCCCTTGAAGCCGAAGGCGACGGTGCCCGTCCCCGCGCCGACCGACCCCTCCTCGACCTCGCCGCCCTTCGCCCCCTTGAGCGCCGCGAAGACTTCTTCGCGCCCGACGTGTCGGCCGCGGATGTCGTTCAACTGCCCGTCGTTCGTCTCGGCCACCAGCGGGTTGACGCTGCGCACGTCCTCGTTGCCCGGCAGCCCGAGCATCCAGTCCAACAGCGCGTCGGCCACGCGCGGGACGTTGAGCGTGCTCGTCAGGAGAATCGGCGTCTCCAGCTCGCCCAGCTCCTCGACCTGCGTCGAGCCCGCGAGCTTGCCGAAGCCGTTGCCGACGAAGACGGCCGCGGGCACCTTCTCGCGGAATAAGTTCCCCGCGTGCGGCACGACGGCGGTGACGCCCGTCCGCACGTCATCGCCCTTCATCAGGGTAGCGTGGCCGACGCGCACGCCCTCGACGTCCGTGATGGCGTCGAGCCGGCCCGCGGGCAGCACCCCCGCGCGCAAGCCTATGTCGCGCGCGCGCGGCCGACGTTGTTCGTTGCCCGTCTGAGTCATCAGCGGGACTAAGAGTAGCAGAAAGAGGATTGATTTGAAGCTCGGCATGTCGCAGGCCCTGTGTCCCGAAGTTTGCCAGTCGTGCGCCTGGTTGGCCAGTGGCGCTCAACCGACAAAAGCGTACTCATCGTCATCATCGTCGTCATCATCGTCGCTGTCGCCGTCCGCCGTCGCTTTCTTCTCCGACGGCGCGAAGGCTTCGACCGCGTGGAGGTAGGGGTTGCTCGGCCAGTCGAACGTCTTTAAGAGTTCCCCGGAACCGCTGAGCAGGCCGAAGACCAGAAAAGGAAGGCAACGCAGGATCAGGTCGCCGCCCCAGGCGAACGGGAGCAAGAGCGTCGCGAATATAACCGTGGCGAATAAGTATGACGGGGAGGCGTACCTCCCACGTCCCCTCGCCCACAAGAAGAGGAAAGCTGGGAGAAGAATGCTGTTGGTGAGGAATATAGATGAGCCGAGGCTGGAAGCGGGGTTGGCGACCATGTAGCTTCGTCCTTTTACATTAGGCAGGCACTGTTCAACCAAGTCCCAGGGGGCTTCTATCGCCAGGGTTATCATCTCTATCACCTTATCTTCCGACACCGGTCCCCGCTGGATCAGCAGGCCCTGGACGCAGACGAAGGCTGAGTAAGAGTGTACCCGCAAGGGCACCGGCGTCAGCGTCACCACCCTGCTCATCGCGAGCCCCCAGACTTGGAGAGCGGCGAGCGCGAGCACGCAGACCAACGGGAGTGCGTACCCGACCGCGACGAGCGCCCGGCCCGCAAGCCGCGTATGCCGCTGAAGGGAGCGGTCGCGCATCACGCGCGGCCAGAGTTTGGGGAAACGCCGAAGTGTGGAGAAATGCCCATGGCCCGGCGGCTTGCCCGCGCGCACGCGCAGCATCATCACTGCGTAGATGATGGCCGCATTGTCGCTGAGGTAAGCGTGGTCTGTCAGGGACTCGGCGATGGGGATGGCGAGGCGGCCGGGGAAGAGGTCTTCGAGGGGCCAGACCGTCAGGTCTTTGCGCGGGGGCAGGAGGGCGGAGCGCGCCTTCAGGTCGCCGAGATGGGTCTTCATCATCCCGGAGAGCTTTTGCCCCGCCTCGGCCCTCACGTCGGGGTCGGGGTCGTCTAGGAAGAGGACGAGTTGGTCGAGCGCGTCGTCGGTGCCGATGTCGCGGAGGAGTTGGACGGCCGCCTTCTTCCAGCGCGGCGATTGGTGTTTGAGGAGGCCGGGGATGACCTTCATGGCCGCCTCGGGCGAGGTGGCGAGCGCGGATTCGAGCGCGGACGCGCCGCTCTCGCCGTAGCCTTCGGTCAGACGGTCGACGGCCCACGTGAAGCGGAAGCGCGCGGGGTCGAACTCCGGCGCGGGGCGCTGCGCCAGAGACGAGAGCACCTCCAGCGCGGCCTTGTACTCGACGGACGGGAAAACCCGGTCGTGCAGTTCTTGAGCGACGCGCTCGACGAGCGCGATGTCGGGCGGCTCCTTCATGTAGAGCATGCAGCGGCCCGCTTCGAGCCAGCGCTCCTGCGCGACGAGCGTGTTGATGACGTAGGCCAGGGCGGGGAGGTTGTCCACCAGCCCGCAGTAGAAGTAGAGGACTTCGATGAACTCGGGGCGGCCGCCGAAGTGCTCGATCACCTCGCGCGTCTCGCGCTTGCGGCGGGCCTCGCGCGCCGCGAAGTACTCCTGGATGGTGCGGTGCGCGCAGGTGTAGCTGCCCTCGTTGCCCGGCTTGACGATGCCGTTGACCTCGACGAGTTCTCTGACCAACTCACGCGGGTCGAACTTCTCGCGGCGGAGCACCTCCTCGGCCTTCTGCCGGATGACCTCCTGCGTGAACTCCTCGGGGTCTTCGTGGCGCGTGACCGTCTCCAGTCGGTCGAGCGCGACGCGCTCAAGAATCTGCCGCTTGTCGTCGGCATCGAACGCCTGCCTGACGTGGCGGCGCTCGGGGCGGTGGACGAGCAGCTCGTCCACGGCGTCCTTGTAGAAGCGCTCACGCGAGGACGGCAACTCGAAGTTGTCCGTGTCGAGGTAGAGCCCGGTGAGGATGGTCAGCAGGAGTGGGTTGCGGCAGATGTCCCTGATCTGCGGGTCGTTCTGGATGAGGCTGTAGAGCTTCATCGCCGTCCGCCCCTTGTGCGGGGGCCAGCCCTGGAGGAAGACCCTCATGTGGTGGTTGGCGAAGGGCTCGACCCGCACGACTTCGGGGATTACGCCCTGCAAGTCCTTCGTCCGGTAGCTGTGCTCGCGGCAGGTGACGATCAGACGGTTCTGCTCGGCGCGCTGGTCGTCGAACTCGCAGAAGTTTTGAATCTGCTCGGCTACGAAGTCGCGGCTCGCGCCCACCTCGTCGAGCCCGTCGAGGATGACGAGCAGCTTCCCCTGTTCGAGCGCCGACGCCACGAACTTCTCCGCGCCGGGGAAGTGGTGGTCGGCGAAGGCCGCGACGACGGCCTGCTCGACCGTGTGCTCCTTCTTGGCGAGGTTCCTCAGCACGACGAAGACGGGGATGAGGTCTTTGAGCGCCTCCTCGCGCGCGCGCCCTTTGACGACGCTGGTAACGAGGCTCTTCATGAGCGTAGTCTTGCCCGTGCCCGGCCCGCCGAGCACGATGCAGCGGTGGGAAGCGGCGGCTTGCGAGAACAGATCGACGCTCTCTTCGGTCGCGCCGGAGATCAGCCTCAAAGGGGCGAAGGCGTGTTCGAGCGGGACTTCGAGGTTGGGGCCGACCGGGTTCTCGATGCGCGTCAGGTTCGAGCGCGAGACGTGTCTCTTGTAGCTGCGGAGCGAAATCGAGAGCGGGTTGCGAGGGGCGACCCAACTGTACACCGCCTCCCTGACGAACCGTACGGGGCGGAGGATCAGGTTCAACAGCCACTCGGCCGCCGCCTTGCCGAATACGCCCATCAGCACCCCGACGAGGGCCGTGAAGAGTATGAGGGCCACCGTTCCGACTTCGGGGGCTTTACCTAAATCCACGGGCAGGCTCCTTACCTTTAGTAAGACCCTCGGAACGGCGGCGCGTGCGGCGTTCTTCCGAGAGGAAGCAGCCGGTGTGCGGCGGGTTTGAGCTAAAGAATAATGCCCCTGGCAGGGGCGAGGATTGAGGATTCAAATGCCGTAACACGCGTAGTATACCACCCGAAAGTATCCTGCCGCGGTTTATCCCATGATTCTCAGGTGCGGAGCCCGCCAAAGCGTACGGCGTGCGTGCGCCCGCGCGGGCGGTGCGTCGGCGCAGCGAGCCGGCCCGGCGGCCGGGAGGCCGGTCAGCCCACCTTCCGCCGCTTCAACGCGTCGAGGATGTTCGAAGGTTTCGGCGTCGGACCTTGACTCTGATTGTCAGCCGCGCCGGGGCGGCCGAAGCCGCGGAGCCGCGCGGGCGCATAAAGCGCCGCGGCTACACACACGACGAACGGCGTGCGGCCCGGTCTGCTCGAAGTCCCTTCGGGGAGGCGACGGTGTCGCGCGCCGTGCGACGCCGTCGCCAAAGGACTCAGCCCTTGCGGCCCTTCCCGCCCGCCGACTTCGACGCGCCGCGAGAACTCTTCGGCGCGCCCTTGCTCGCGCCCTTGCCGCCGCCCTTCGACGCGGAGGCCGCACGCGAAGTGGCCGCCGAGGCCGTGCGCGAGGCGGCCGACGCGGCGCGACCTGCGGCGGCGCGCGCCGTCTCAGTCGCCCGCCCGGCCGTCTTGCCCGCAGACTTTGTCGCCTGCCGCGCCGACTTGGTCGCCGACTTGCCGGCCGACCTGGACGCACTCCGAGCCGCGCCGCCCGCGGTGTCCGACGCGCGCCGCACAACGCCGCCTGCCGAGTCCGCAGCACGCCGCGCCGTCTTGCTCGCAGAGTTTGCCGCCTGCCGCGCCGTCTTGCTCGCGGAGTCCGCGCCACGCCGCGCCGCGTTGCCGGTCGAGTCTGCCGCGCGCCGGGCGGTCTTGCCGGCGGCGTTCGACGTCTGGCGCGTGACTTTGCGGGCGGACTCCGAAGCCTGGCGTGCGACCTTGTCGGCCGACGCGGAAGCCTGGCGTGCGACCCGGCCCGACGACTTCGGGGTGGCGCTCTCGGCGTCCAAAGCCTCGCTCGCGGTGACGCGCGCGGCGAGCGTCGAGGGGAGCGAGCTGGGGTCGTTGACGGCCTCCGACACGACCGACGCC
>DASVSK010000449.1:0-1525 GCA_036388135.1 Pyrinomonadaceae bacterium
TGCGCTTCCACAAGCACGTACACTTCTACCTGATGCGCCACGTCTCGGGCGACGTGTCGGGGCACGACGACGAGGTGAACGAGGCGCGCTGGGTCGAGGCGGAAGAGGCCGGGGCGATGCTCGCTTTTAAAGGTGAGAGGAAGGCGCTCGCGGAGGCGCGGGAAATGCTCGCGGCGGGCGGCGGGGGTTGAGACCCGGCACGCCCGCTACAAGCCTGTCGCGCCGTGGTGTTCAGTGAACGATGCGGCTCGCGCTGACGCGCTGCCAGAGGACTTCCTCATCGGGGTAGGCGATGCCGTTCTCGGAGCGCATCGCGACGGCGGTCTGGACGATCAGCTTCAAGTCCTGGAAGACGCCGTCGCAGTCAGCGCAGGCGGTCAGGTGAGTCTTAACGAAGATTATGTCGTCGTCGGCGAGCGAGCCGGCGCTGTATTCGCTGAGCAGTTCGATACTTTTGGCGCAGTCCATGGGCCGTTCCTTTGGGGTGGAGTAGATTCCGGCCTCCCGATTTGGGGCGGGAGATTACTTTGATGCCGCTTGCTCCCGGATTAATTGCCTCAGCTTCAGACGTGCCTTGTGTAATTGTGACTTGGACGTCCCCTCGGCGATTCCGAGCATCCCGGAAATCTCGTAGTGCTCGTAGCCCTCGACGTCGTGGAGGACGAAGACCGTGCGGTAGCCGGGCGGTAGCTGCTGGAGCGCGCCCTCCAGCGAGATGCGGTCGATGACGGGCATCGTCCCGGGGTTCTCCGTCCCCTTCACGATCTGGATGGGCGTCTCGCCCTCGTCGGTCAGGAGCTCAGACCGTGTGCTCTTCTTGCGGAAGTGCATCAGCACCTGGTTGACGGTCATGCGGTGGAGCCAGGTGGTGAAGGCCGACTCGCCGCGGAACATCCCGATCTTGTTGAAGAGCTGGAGGAAGACGTCCTGCGTCATGTCCTCGGCCTCGGTGGGGTTGCCCATCATGCGCAGGGTGAGCGCGTAGACGCGCCGGTAGTGGCGGCGGTACAGCTCCTCGAACGCCTTCCCGTCGCCCCCGGCCGACTTCTTCGCCAGCTCGAAATCCGACTCCTGCGGTTTTTCAACCTCTGCTACGGTCACTTTTTTATCATTCCTTTTATAAATTTTCCCCGATTATCCACCAATTCCGCGCAAATGGGAAACCGCCCACGGCCGGGGCGTCGCGCCGCCGCTAACTGAGGACGTCCCAACGGCCTATGCCGCGCAGCTTACGGTAACGCCGCGCCAGGCGCTCGGCCGGCGCGAGCACGGCGGCCTTCTGGAGCGCCTCGCCGAGCGCGGAGTCGAGCATGCGGGCCGCCCCGTCGTGGTCGAGCTGCGCGCCGCCCTCCGGCTCGGGGACGACCACGTCGACCATCCCCGCGGCGCTCAGCTCGGGCGCGGTCAGGCGCAGGTACTCGGCGGCGCGCGGTGCCTCGGCGCTGTCCTTGAAGAGGATGGCGGCGCAGCCCTCGGGCGTGATGACGGAGTAGACGGCGTTCTCCAGCATCAGCACCTGGTCGGC
>DASVSK010000450.1:0-2264 GCA_036388135.1 Pyrinomonadaceae bacterium
TGAACCGTGGCCAGAGAGGACGGGTTCTGACCTTGTGACGGTTAACGGCTCACGGACTACGGCTCACGGCGCCAGGCTGCCGTAGAGCCTGAGGCGGCTGACGCCGCCGTCGGGGTAAATTTGGAAGCGCGCGTGCGTCGCCTCGCCCGCGTCCGCCAGCTCCGTCTCATAGAAGTGGCGCGTGTGCGCCTGCAAGCGCGTGCGCGGCAGCAGCTCGCGCCACTCGGCGAACGTGAGGTAAGACTCGCCGGGCGCGGGCCCCTCCGCCGACGCGCGGCAGACTTCGAGCGAACAGCTCTCGGGGAAGTTGCCCCTGAAGTGCGCCGTGTCGACCTCGACGCGGCGGACGCGGCCGCGCGCGCCGAGGCGTATGACGCACCAGTCGTGTCCGGGGCCGCGCCGCCGCTTGGTCTCCCAGCCGTCGCTCATGTCGGCGGCGCGCCCCGGCATGACGAGGTTGTGGCGGTTGCCGAAGAACTCGTCGCTCGTGGCGACGACGAGGCCGCCGTTCTCGACCGCCGCGAGGTCGACGAGCCCGCCAGCGCGCCTGACGGCCTCCCAGTCGGGCGCGACCTCGCCGTAGACCCTGAGCCGCGCGACCCCGCCGTCCGGGTAAATCTTGAGGCGCAGGTGCGTGAACCTCTCGCCGGACGTGACGGCGAAAAGGTTCTCCGAGTCGCCTTCGAGCCGCGACTGCGGGAGTATCTCGACCCACGCGGTCGCCCCGCCCGCCAGCGCCTCGGCGTCGGCGTTGGGCGGCGCGGCGCAGGCTTCGAGCGAACAGCCCTCGGGGTAGTTGCCGCGGAAGAAGCTCGTGTCCACGACGACGCCGCGGACGCGCCCCGCGAGCCCGAGGCGGACGAGGCACCAGTCGAAGCCCGGCGTGCGCCGCCGGCGCGACTCCCAGCCGTCCATCCACTTGCCGCGCTCGGTGTAGACGCCCTCGCGGAAGACGGGCGCGGTCGCCTTCAGAAGATTCTCCTTCGGCGCGAAGAAGTCGTCGTTGGCGTAGAGCACCGCGCCGCCCAGGCGCTCCGAGGCGAGGTCTACGAGGTTGGTGAACTCCGTCGTCATCGTTTCGTCCCGCCGTCCTTCGTCACCCTTCAAAAGTCTTCGAGGTCGTCCCACGGCGACGGCTCCACGGGCGGCGGCTCGCGCAGCAGGAGCGTGCCCGCGGGCGGCGCGCCGAACTCGCCGCGTTCGTAGACCTTCTCGCCGCGCAGGTAGGTCGCCAGGACGACGCCCTTCAGCCCCATGCCGTCGTAGGGCGTGAGCTTGTGCCGGTGCTCGTTCTTCGAGGGCTCGACGCGGAAGGTCGCTTCGGGGTCGAAGACGACGAGGTCGGCGTCGCGCCCCGCGGTGATCGCGCCCTTGCGGCCGTAGAGCCCGGCGAGCCGCGCCGGCTCGCGCGAGAGCCAGCGCGCGAGGTCTCGGAAGGTGTGGCCGCGGCGGCTCGCCTCCGTCCACACGACGGGCAGCCTGAATTGCAGCGACGAGATGCCGCCCCACGCCTTCATGAAGTCGCCCTCCTGCCGCCGCTTCATCTCGGGCGGGCAGGGCGAGTGGTCGGAGACGATCATGTCAATCGTCCCGTCGGCCAGAGCCCCCCACAGCCGCTCGCGGTTCTCGCGCTCGCGCACGGGCGGGCAGCACTTGAACTCGGTCGCGCCGTCGGGGACGTCCTCGGCCGCGAACGTGAGGTAGTGCGGGCAGGTCTCGGCGGTGAAGGGGAGCCCCGAAGCTTTCGCCTCGCGCAGCAGCGGCAGCGAGTCGGCCGAGGAGTGGTGGACGACGTGGACGCGCGCCCCCGTCTCGCGGCAGAGCCGGACGAGGAGCGCGACGGCCTCGTCCTCGGCCGCCCGGGGCCGCGAGCGCAGGAACGTCTCGTATTTGCGTGGGTCGCCCGTTAAATCTCGCGCCGCCGCCTCGACCGGCCCGGGCATCTCGGCGTGCACGACGAGCGTGGCGTCGAGCCGCGTCAGCTCGAACATCGCCGCGTGCAGCTCGCCCTCCGAGACGTGCGGGAACTCCTGCACGCCGGAGTCGATGAGGAAGCATTTGAAGCCGACGACCCCGCCCGCGTGGAGCGCGGCGAGCAGGCCGAGGTTGCCGGGCACGAGCCCGCCCCAGAAGGCCACGTCGACCAGGCACTGGCCGCGCGCGGCCTCAAGCTTCTGGGCCAGCCCTTCGGGCGTGGTCGTCGGCGGGACGCTGTTGAGCGGCATGTCGACGACGGTCGTCACGCCGCCCGCGGCCGCCGCGCG
>DASVSK010000451.1:0-6423 GCA_036388135.1 Pyrinomonadaceae bacterium
CACCCGGCCGAGCCGCGGTTCCCCCGCCGCCGCGCCCCCGACGAACACCCCGCCGCCGTCGAGGCCGCCAAGGAGCAGATTCGCGCGGGCGAGGCGTTCCAGGTGGTGGTCTCCCAGCGGTTCGAGACCGACTGCACCGCGGACCCCCTCGACGTCTACCGCGTGCTGCGCGCGACGAACCCGAGCCCGTACATGTACCTGCTGCGGCTGGCGACCGCGGCGGGTGAGCGCTTCGACGTCGTCGGCTCCAGCCCGGAGGCGCTGGTGACCGTCTACGACGGGAAGGTGACGACGCACCCGATCGCCGGCACCCGGTGGCGCGGCGCCACCGAGGAGGAGGACCAGCTCCTGGAGAAGGACCTGCGCTCCGACGACAAGGAGCGCGCCGAGCACGTCATGCTCGTCGACCTCGGGCGCAACGACCTCGGCCGCGTCGCCGACTACGGCTCGGTCGAGGTGGGCGAGCTGATGACGGTCGAGCGCTACTCGCACGTCCAGCACCTCGTCACGGCCCTGCGCGCGCGGCTGCGCGACGACCGCGACCGCTTCGACGCGCTGGCCGCCTGCTTCCCCGCGGGTACCGTGACCGGCGCGCCGAAGGTGCGCGCGATGCAGCTCATCGGCGGCTTAGAGCCCGACGCGCGCGGCGTCTACGCGGGCGCGGTGCTCTACGTCGACTACGCCGACAACCTCGACTCGTGCATCGCCATCCGCACGGTCGTCGTCCGCGAGGGCGTCGCGCACGTGCAGGCCGGCGCGGGGATAGTCGCCGACTCGGTGCCCGAGCGCGAGTACGACGAGACGGTCAACAAGGCGCGCGCCGTCCTCAACGCGGTCGAGATGGCCGAGCGGGGGCTGTGAAGACAGTAGTCAGTAGACAGTAGTCAGTAGACAGTAGGTAGGCAGTAGGCGGTAGGTGGTAGCGGGTAAGATGATAAGGCGGGCGAGCGACATGAAGACGAAGGGCGAAACAGTTGTAGGGCAGGCGGGCAGGGTTCTGATGACCGGCCGCGCCTCTTTCGTCGTTAAATCATCGAGACGCGCGCGCCGACGGGCGGACGACTACTGTCTACCGTCTACCGTCTACTGTCTACTGCTCTCCTCCCTTCTGCTCGCCGGTTGCGGCGACGCGGGCGGCGACCGCGACGTCGGGCCGGAGACGGCGCGGCGCGAGATTTTTCTGCGCGGCTACGCGTACAGGGAGGCCGACTTTCTGGACGCCGCGAGGGAGGGGAAGGAGGTCGGCGTCAAGCTCTTCCTCATCGCCGGGATGAGCCCCGAGGTGCGCAACCCCGAGGGCGAGACGCCGCTGCTGCTGGCGGCGCGCTTCGACCGCGCGAAGGCCGCGCGCGCGCTGTTGGAGAAGGGCGCGGACGTCAACGGCCGCGACCGCCGCGGCTTCACGCCGCTCATGCGCGCCGTCCTGAACGGCTCGGTCGAGACCGTCAAGACCGTCCTCGAATTCAGGCCCGACCTCAACGCGCAGACCACCGACCCCGAGAGCTTCGGCTCGACCGCGCTGATGTACGCCGTGGCGCGCAACCGGCGCGAGGTCGTAGACCTACTGCTCGACGCGGGCGCGGACGTCAACCAGTTGGACGTGCAGGTCGGGACGGCGCTGACGTGGGCCGTCTCGTACGACCTGGAAGAGCTGGCGGCGCGGCTCCTGGAGCGGGGCGCGGACCCGAACGTCCAGAACGGCGGCGGCGGCACCGCTCTGATGACGGCGGCCGTGAAGGGGAACGCGCGCGTCGTGCAACTCCTGCTCGAACGCGGCGCAGACCCCGCGGCGAAGGACAAGACGGGCAAGACGGCGCTGGCCTACGCGTCGGACGCGCGGCGCGCGGAGGCGCAGAAACTGCTCCGCGAGGCGGCGGCGGCGAGGCCGAGGGGCTAAGGCCGGGGAAGGGCGTGCTGTTTCGATGGGCGAGAAGGTTCTGCTGGTAGACAATTACGACTCGTTCACCTACAACCTCGTGCAGTACCTCGGCGAGCTGGGGGCGGAGGTCGAGGTGCGGCGCAACGACGAGGTGACGATCCGCGAGGTGGAGGAACAGATACGCCCCGACCGCGTCGTCGTCTCGCCGGGGCCGGGGACGCCGGACGAGGCGGGCGTCTCTCTGGAGCTGATAGCGGCGCTCGCGGGGCACGTGCCGGTGCTCGGCGTGTGCCTGGGGCACCAGTCCATCGGGCAGATTTTCGGCGGGCGCGTCGTGCGCGGCCCCGAGCCCGTCCACGGCAAGCCGGCGGAGATTTGCCACGACGGGCGGACGATTTTCGAGGGGCTCGAATACCGCTTCCAGGCCGCGCGCTACCACTCGCTCGTCGTCGAGCGCGAGAGCCTGCCCGACTGCCTCGAAGTCTCGGCCACGACGCCCGACGGCGTCATCATGGGACTCCGCCACCGCCGGCTCAAGGTCGAGGGCGTCCAGTTCCACCCCGAGTCGATCCTCACCACCGAGGGCAAGCGCCTGCTCGCCAACTTTTTGAAGCTTTGAGCTGAGCCGGGACGGCTTTTAAATGTCAGACGAAACGCGAAAGCAGAGGACTCTCCCGTCGTGGCTTTTGCCGACGCCCGCGCGCGCCGACGAGCGCGCGGGGTCGCCGCTGCGCGAGTTCACGCTGCGCCTGATGCGCGGCGAAGACTTGCGGCGCGAGGAGGCCGCGTCCCTGCTCGACGCGCTGCTCGACGGCGGCGCGACCGACGCGCAGATAGGCGCGGCGCTCGTCGCGCTGGCCGTGAAGGGCGAGACCGTCGAAGAGCTGGCCGGGCTCGCCTCCGCGATGCGCCGCCGCGCCGTGCGCATACGGCCGCGGCACGCGCGCTTCGTCGACACGGCGGGGACGGGTTCGAGCGCCGCCAAGACCTTCAACGTCTCGACCGCCGCGGCCTTCGTCATCGCGGGCGCGGGGCTGCCCGTCGCCAAGCACGGGAGCCGCGCCGCGACCAGCCGCTCGGGCAGCGCCGACGTCCTCGGCGCGCTCGGCGTCGAGGTCGCCGCGACGCCCGAAGTCTCCGAGAAGTGCCTGAACGAGCTGGGCGTCTGCTTCATGTTCGCGCCGCTCTACCACGGCGCGACGGCGAGGGTCGCGGGCGTGCGCCGAGAGCTGGGCGTCCACACGACCTTCAACCTGCTCGGGCCGCTGACGAACCCGGCGGGTGCGCCGCGGCAGGTCATCGGCGTCTGGCACGAGGCGCTGGTCGAGCCGCTCGCGCACACGCTCCTCGCGCTCGGGTCGGAGCGCGCTTGGGTCGTCCACGGGCTCGACGGACTCGACGAGGTCACGCTCGACGGGCGCACGAAGGTCGCCGAGGTCTCGGACGGCGCGGCGCGCGTCTTCGAGGTCGGGCCGGAAGACTTCGGGCTGGAACGTTCGACGCTCGAAGGCTTGCGCGGCGGCGACGCCGCGGGGAACGCGGGCGTCATCCGCTCGGTGCTTTCCGGCGAGCGCCGCGACGCGGGGCGCGCGCTCGTCGTCGCCAACGCCGCCGCCGCGCTCTACGTCGGCGGCGAAGCCTCCGGCCTGCGCGACGCCGCGCGTCTCGCCGAACGGAGCATCGACTCCGGCGCGGCGCTCGAAAAGCTTGAGGCGCTCGCGCGCGCCTCGAAGGCCGATTGATCTGAACCCGTGTGAGCCGTCGGGCCGGTGGAAGACTTTCTAACCAGAATCATTCGGAAGAAGCGCGGGCGGCTGGCCGACGCGAAGGCCGCGCGCCCTTCGGAAGAGGTGCGGCGCGAAGCCCTCGCGCTGAGGGCTGGGGCGCGGCGGCACGCCCTTCGCGGCGCGGTCGAAGACGCGGGGCGCGTCAACGTCATCGCGGAGTTTAAGCGCGCGTCGCCCTCGAAGGGCGAGATTCGCGCGGGCGCTTCCGCCGCCGAGACGGCGCGCGCTTACGAGCGCGGCGGCGCGGCGGCCGTCTCCGTGCTGACGGAGGAGGACTACTTCCGCGGCTCCCTGCGCGACCTGGCCGAGGTGAAGGCGGCGACGCGGCTGCCGGTGTTGCGGAAGGACTTCGTGTTCGACGAGTATCAGGTCTACGAGTCGGCTGCGGCGGGCGCTGACGCGCTGCTGCTCATCGTCGCCGCGCTCGACGACGCGACGCTCGCCGCGCTGCTCCGGCTGACCGAGGACGGGCTGGGGCTCGACGCCCTCGTCGAAGTCCACACGGCGGAGGAGCTTGGGCGCGCGGTCGGGGCGGGCGCTCGAATCGTCGGCGTCAACAACCGCGACCTGCGCACGTTCGAGGTGTCGCTCGAAACTTCGGTCGCGCTGGCGGCGCTCGCGCCCCCGGGCACGCTGCTCGTCAGCGAGAGCGGCATCGGCAGCGGGGCTGACGTCGAGCGCCTGCGCGGCTCGGGCTTCCGCGCCTTCCTCGTCGGCGAGACGCTGATGCGCGCCGAGAGTCCCGAGGCGGCGCTGCGTTCTCTGACCGGCGCGGGCGGCCGGGGGGGGCGAGGCTGCGAAGGCGCTCTGAAACTGTTTGCGCCCTGAAATTTTTATGGCTCGCGTCAAAGTCTGCGGCATCACCAACCTTGAGGACGCGCTGGCGGCGGTCGAGGCCGGGGCCGAGATGCTCGGCTTCAACTTCTACGCGCGGAGCCCGCGCTGCGTCTCGCCCGCCGAGGCGCGCCGCGTCGTCGAGCGCCTGCCCGAAGGCGTCGAGTGCGTCGGCGTCTTCGTCAACGAGTCCGCGCCCGAAGATGTCGAGCGGGTCGCGCGCGAGGCGTGCGTGGGCGCGGTTCAACTGCACGGCGACGAGACGCCGGAGTTCTGCCGCGCGCTGCGTGGCTTTAAGACCATCAAGGCGCTGCGCGTCGGGCCGGGCTTCGACGCGGGGGACGCGGCCGCGTACCCGACCGACGCCGTGCTGCTCGACGCCTACGTCGCGGGCGAGTGGGGCGGGACGGGACACACCTTCGACTGGGCGCTCGCGCGGCGCACGCGCGAGGCCGTCCCCAGACTCTACCTCGCGGGCGGCCTGCGACCCGACAACGTCGCCGGGGCCGTCGCCGCCGTCCGCCCCTTCGCCGTCGACGTGTGCAGCGGCGTCGAGACCTCGCCCGGCCGCAAAGACCTCCGACTCATGCGCCGCTTCATCGAACAGGTGAGGGAAGTAGACAGTAGTCAGTAGACAGTAGTCAGTAGGCTCCGCTCTGAGGGAGTTGATGCCGACCGCCGGACGATTCGCCTAACGAATGTCTTTCTACTGACTACTGTCTACTGACTACTGTCTACTTTTACTTGACTCCCCTCCCACCTCTTCGGTTATTCTGGCGGCGAGCTTGCAAGGGGTTCAGGACTTCGCCGAAGCGTGAGCCCCGACATTACCTCCCACCGTTCGCGCTGAGACCCAGCGCATACTTGCACCAGAGTTCCGCCTGATGAGCGCAACAGCCCGAATCAGAGACGGCCGCCGCCCGCCGACGCGCGACCAGGGCCGCCTTTTGCTCATCACCGACGACCCGCGGCTCGCCGGTCACGCCGCGGGCCTCGAAGGGCGCGGCTTTATCGTCGCGGGCGTCTCCGGCGGCGCGAAGGCGCTCGTCGAGCTGCGGCGCGCGCGGCCGCACGTCGTCATCGCCGACGCGGGGCTCAAAGGCATCAGCGCCGCCGAGCTGACGCGCATGCTCTCCGACCCGCAGTCGGCCACGCCGGTCGTGCTCGCCGGGCTCGACCCCTCGACCCCGGAGCTGCGCGCCGAGGCGATGGAGGCAGGCGCGTCCGACTACTTCCAACTGCCCGCGGAGTTCCGGCTCCTCGCCGCGCGCGCCGCCCAGCTCGTCGCGCACAGGCTGACCGTCGACCGCCTGCGCGCCGAGGCCGATCAGGACTTCCTGACGGGGCTCGCCAACCGCCGCCGCTTCCGCAAGGCGCTCGTGCAGGAGGTCGAACGCTGGCGGCGCTACCAGGTGCCGTGCGCGCTGCTGCTGGTCGACATCGACCACATGAAGCTGGTCAACGACACGCACGGACACCCCGCGGGCGACCGCGTGATCCGCTTCGTCGCCGACATCCTCGCCGAGCTATCGCGCGACAACGACACGGCGGCGCGGCTCGGCGGCGAGGAGTTCGCGCTGCTGCTCGCGGGCGTCGGCGGCGAGAAGGCGTTCGCCGCCGCCGAGCGCGTGCGCGCGGCCGTCGCCGAGGGGCCCATCCCGGAGGTCGGCGGCGTCACCGTCAGCCTCGGCGTCGCCGCGTGCCCCTCGAACGCCCGCACGGAGCGCGACCTCTTCTCCGCGAGCGACGCGGCGCTCTACAGCGCCAAGCACGCGGGGCGCAACCAGACGGCCCTCGCCGGCCCTTACGCGCAGGCGTTCGAGTCGGCCCCGGGCGCGGCCCGTCCCGCGGCGGACGTTTCGTAAACGGCGGCGCGTGGGCTAAACTTTCGGCACCGTTTCAAAGTGGCGGCGGCGGGCGCTC
>DASVSK010000452.1:0-1521 GCA_036388135.1 Pyrinomonadaceae bacterium
AAGACATGGTCTGTCTTAGCCGCGTCTCCGCGTCTCTGCGGTTAACTCCGGCTCGCCCTAGCGCGTGTCGCGGAGGATGAAGACGTCGCTGGTCGTGAGGCCGTTGGCGAGCAGGAGGCGGCCGTCGCGCGAGAGGTCGAAGGAGTAGAAGACCTCCCGCGCGAAGTTCGTTATCTGGCGCGCCTCAGCGCCGCCGAGGGGCTGGAGCCGGAGGTTGGTGACGCCGTCGCGGTAGTCTGTGTAGACGAAGGCGCGGCCGTCCGGCGTCCAGTGGATGGGCGACATCCCGTTGGCCCCGTTCTGCGGCACGTCGAAGGCTTGCAGCGGCTCGCCGCCGTCGGCGGGGATGACGGCGATGCGCCAGGGCGCGCCGGGGCGCTCCTCCTTCTGCCAGTAGGCGACGAGGCGGCCGTCGGGCGAGACCGAGGGGCGCATCGAGAGTTGGCGCGACAGCCGCTCGGGCGCGCCGCCTTCGAGGGGGATGCGCCAGATGTTGGTCTGCGCGCCCTGCCCCGCGTGCTCGTAGACGACCCAGCGGCCGTCGGGCGTGACCTGCGGCCAGTTGCTGTTCTCCTCGCCGGCCGTCAGCCGCACGGGGTTGCTGCCGTCCCTGTCCATCCGCCAGATTTGCCACGCGCCCGAGCGGTTCGAGTGGAAGAGGACGTAACGCCCGTCGGGCGAAGAGACGGGCGCGTAGTTGCGCCCCGCGCCCGCGGTCAACTGCGCCTGCCCGCTCCCGTCCGCGCCCATCTCCCAGATGTCGGCGTTGCCGGAGGCGTCCGACGCGAAGAGCACGCGCCCGTCCGGCGTCCACGACAGGTCGACGTAGCGGCCCGCGCCCGACGTTATCTGCGAGGCGCGCGCGTAGTCGCCCGCCGGCGCGAGGAAGACGGTCGTCAGCGTCTGACTCTGCACGCCCGCGAGCGAGAGCGCGTCGCCCGAGAGGCTCAGGTCGCCGTAGTCGGTCAGGTCGTTGGTCAGGCGGAACACGCCGCCGTCGGGGTATGAGAGCCGCCAGAGCTGCCGCATCGAGATGGTCTCGTCCGTCCCCGAGAGCACGAGCCCCGAGCCGTCCGCGAGCCATGCCATCTGCCCCACGTCGCTCCAGCGCTTGCCCGGCGCGAGTTCCCTCTCCGCCCCGCCCTCCAGGTCGGCCTCCAGCAGCTTCATGAAGAAGCCGTTGGCGTCCGACGTCTCGGCGGCGAAGGCCAGGCGCTCGCCGTCGGGCGAGAAGGCCGGGGCCACGGCCGCCGAGAAGTGCCCGGGGTAGTCGCGCGCGGCGACGGCGCGCTCGCCCGTCCCGTCCTCTTTCGCCACGTACATCGTCTCGCGCCCGCGCTGCGGGTCGGCGACGAAATACGCGAGCCGCCGCCCGTCCTGCGAGACGCCGACCGAGCCGCCGACGCCCTGCCTGACGCGCCTGACCGACCCGCCGAGCCACGGCACCTGATAGAGGTCGAAGCCGGGCCCGTCCTTCGCCACGACGGTGTAGAAGATGTACGTGCCGTCGCGCGAGAAGGT
>DASVSK010000453.1:0-6667 GCA_036388135.1 Pyrinomonadaceae bacterium
GTTGGCACCCCAGTCGGTGACGACGTTGTTCTTGATGAGCACGGTGTGCGTGCCCGAGCCGCGCGAGTCGACGTCCATCCCGGCCGCCTCGCTCGAAGCGGAGCCGGCGACGCCGGGGGTGCCGATGCGGTTGTTGAAGATCGTGCCCTGGGCCGTGCCGGAGCCGAGCGTCTTGGCGACGAGCAGGCCGAAGCCCTTCGAGCCCGTGATCCTGTTGCAGGAGATGTCGTAGGTCGAGTTGATGGTCGCGCCGCCGCCCATCGTGATGGTCGAGCCGCCGCCGCCCGAGAGGACGGCCGTGTGCGTGTTGGCCAGCGTGTTGCCGCGCATCACGAAGTCGGACGTGATGTTGTTGCCCGTCGTGCCGACGTTGAAGTTAACCAGGTCGCCGCGGGCGCTGTTGACGACGTTGTTCGACACCGTCGCCCTGAAGGTCGCGGTGGAGCCGAAGCCTTCGAGGTGGATGGCGTCGTCGCCGTCGGAGACGTGGAGGCCGAAGCCCGCGCCTGCGCCGTCGAGGTCGCCGACGGTGTTGTTGCTGATCGTCAGACGGTCGAGCGTGCCGCCGGCGAAGTTGCGCACGTCGATGAGGAACTCGCGGCCGCCGCCGATGAAGCTGTTCGTGATGCTCGAAGCGGTGCCCGCGGCGCTCGTGCCGGTCAGCTCGCGGAACTGGATCGCGCCCTCGTCGAAGGCGGCGTTGGTGCCGTTGGCGCCGTCGATGAGCGACGCGTCGAGGTTGAAGCCTACGACGTTCTTGCCGGCGACGGCGAAGTTCGCGTGGTTGTCGATGCGCATCCGGGTCAGGAAGACCTGGTCGGCGCTGTTGAGGCGGACGCCGATGCCCGCGTTGTCCTCGGGCGTGCCGTCCTCTGCGCCCGCGGTGGAAGTGATGCGCCCGCCCGTGCAGGTCGGGGTCGAGAAGGTGCAGGTGCCGCCGGTGCCGAGGACGCGGAAGCCGCCGGGGCTGCCCGCGGCCGACGTGTTCGTCAGGATGATGCCGTTGGCGGGGTTGCCGCCCGAGGCGAGCGCCGAGACGCTGGTCCACTGCACGTTGAGCGGCGTGCGCGTGCCCGCCGCCTGCCCGGCGATCTCGACGGCGACGTTGTTGGTGGTCGAGACGGTGCCGGAGGTCGTCGTGATGGTGCCGGTGCTCTGCTGCGAGAGCAGGGCGCGCTGCCCCGAGTCGGGCGTGATGTCGAGGTCGGCGAAGGTGACGCCGCCGGTGTTGCCGCCCTCGGGCGCGGAGCCCGACGTGCCGAGGATGACGCCCGTGCCGCCCGAGCCGGCGACGCTGGTGTCGCCGAAGTTGAGCGTGCCCGTGCTGTTGCGCACGCGGATGCCGAATGAGTTCGGGTTCGAGACGTTGGTGTCGACGCCGGAGGGGTTGGAGACGGACAGGCTGCCGCTCACGAAGTTGAGGTTGACGCCGCCCGAGGCCGAGGCGCTGTCGGTCGACTCGACGCGCGTGAGCGCGAGGGCGAGCGGGGTGCGCGCGGCGGCGCTCGCGCCCGTGATGTCGAGGGCGACGCTGCCGGTGGCGTCGACGTCGCCGCTCGACGTCGTGATGGCTCCGGCGTTGTTGGTCGCGTGCAGCGCCGGCTGACTCGAGTCGGGCGCGATGTCGAGGTCGGCGAAGGTGACGCCGCCCGAGTTGTTGTTCAGGAAGACGCCGGTGGCGGCCGAGGCGATGACGGCCGTGTTGCCGAAGCTGAAGGCGGCGCTGTTGCCGTCGAGGCTGAGGCCGGAGCTGCCGGGGTTCTGGACGGTGGTGCTCCCGCTGTTGAGGCTCCCGCCCGCGCCGATGACGCGGAGGGCCGGGGTCGCGGCCGGGCCGTTGGTCGAGCTGAGGAGGTTGAAGTTCAGCCCGAGCGTCGCCACGTTGATGTCGATGAGCTGCGGGGCGGTGATCTCGCTGCCCGCGGCGTTCGTGACGTTGATGGTGCCGCCCGTGGTCGAGAAGAGGCCGACGCCCGAGGCGTTCGTCGAGTTGAGGTCGAGCGACAAGAAGGTGGTGGTGCGCGTCGCGTTCGAGGTGATGGAGACGCAGGCACCGGCGTTGGCGCCCTTGTCCACGCTGGTCGCGGCGAAGCTGATGTTGGCGTTCGAGTTGGCGATGCTGACGCCGGTGCCGGCGGTGTTGGTGATGCTGGTCGCGCCGGTGACGTTGACGGCGCCGCCGCCGTTGGCGTGGAGGAACCCGACGCCCGACCCGCCCGAGCGCGTCAGGGTGCCAAAGGTGCGCGTGCCGGCCGAGTTGTTCTGGAGGCTGACGCCGTCGGTGCCGCCCGCGCAGGAGGTGTTGCCGAAGTTGATGTCGGCGGTCGAGGTGTTGACGAGGATGCACTGCGCCAGGTTGCCCGAGACGGTCGTGCCCCCGGCCGTCGTCAGCGTGCCGCCGACCGTGGCGAGCGAGAGGCCCTGCCCGGTCGAGGCCGTCACGGTGATGCCCGTGAAGGCGGCGGCGAGCGTGCCGTTGCTGAGGTTGAGAGCGCGCCCCGTGCCGTTGAGCTCGACCTCGGCGACGGTCAGCGTGCCGAAGTTGCTGCCGCTGATGTCCGAAGAGTCGCCGGCGACGCCGCCGCTGTTGGCGAGCGTCACGCCGCGGATGGTGTTGTTCCCGGCGGAGACGACGATGTTGTCCGTGAGGCTGCCGGAGGAGAGTACGGGGTTGGCCCCGCCGGTCGTGGGCAGCGCGTCGCTGTAGGCCGGCACGGTGACGGCGGCGGCGGCGGCGAGCGTAACGGTCATGCCCTGGCCGAACAGCTTCTCGCCGGCGAGCAGCGCGTAGCCGCTGGTGTACGAGCCCGAGAAGATGAAGATGGCGTCACCCGGGTCGTCCGGCGCGGAGTCGGAGAAGCAGGTCTGGACGGCGGGGACGCTCGTCCCCCGGAAGCAGTTGTAGGGGTTCGTCAGTCGACCGTCGCCGCCGGCCGGGGCCGAGGCGTTGACGAACCAGATGGCCGGGCCGGCCGTGCCGCCGTTGCCGTCGCCCACCTTGAGTTCGGCGGTCGCCGTGTCGGTCTTGCCGCCCGCGCTGGTGACGGTGTAGGTGAAGCTGTCGGTGCCGGTGAAGCCCGGCGGCGGGTTGTAGCTGAACGACCCGTCGGAGTTGACCGTCAGGTTGCCGCCCTGCGCCGTGGTCGTCGGGCCGGAGACCGTCCCGCCGAAGGGGTTGTCGTTGGCGAGCAGCCCCTGCGCGGCGTTCGGCTGGATGCGGACGTTGCCGATGACGTTGTAGGCGTCGTTGGTCGTGACGGCCTGCACGTCGACCGACCCGGGGACGAGCGTGGTGTTCGCGTCCACCGAGTCGTTGAACTGGACGTTGGTGGCGTCGGCGTCGCCGGTGTTCGAGACCGTCACCGTGTAGGTGACGACCTGGCCGGGCTCGGCCTTCCCGTCGGGCGTGCCCGTGTCGTCCCAGGAGTCCTGCTTCGTCGCGACGATGTTGGGCGCGGCGAAGGCGAGCGCCGCCGGCGCGGCGGCCGCCTTCGATGAGGATGCCGGCGCGGCCGCGGGGGCCGGGACGTGGCGCGGGGCGGCGGCGAGTGCCAGCGGCGCGACCTGCCCGGCGAGCATAATGTATGAGATGAAGGCGGCGACGTAGGCCCTGAGGTCGCGGCGGCGGAGGATGGAAGTCCGGTGATTCATAAATCTCCTTGGCAGGCTCGGTGAACCGCAACGGGCGCGGGCGAGTCCTTACGTAAAACCTTCAGCGCGAGGATTGCGGCGGCGCGTTTGCGGGTCGACGCCCCCGGGGGGTCGAAAGGGGGCGGGGCGGCGTGTGTCTAAGCGCCGCCCCGCCCGTCAAAGTCCCGGCCTCAGGGCCTCTGCGGGAAGATGCCCTGGAGGGCGATGCAGAAGTTGAGGGTCAGGTAGGGTTGCATGTTGTTGTGCGGCAGGCTGCCGCCCGTGGGCGCGAGCGCCTGCGGGGCCATCGTCGCGAAGCTGGCGATGTTGGTCTGGTAGGCGTTGCCGCCGTTCGACCGCCCGAGCACGACCTGGTCCGAGGGCGCGTTGACGTTGGCGAGCGTGGCGGCTGTCTGCACCGAGTGCGTGTGAAACGGGATTTCGGAGATGAGCAGCGTGATGGTCTCGCTGCCGCTCATCTCGCCGAGGAAGCGCTGGCTGAGCCCCTGCCCCTGGCCGGTCTGCATCGGGGTGGTGCCTTTGAGGTCGGGCAGCGCGAAGGTCGACTTGCCGTCGCCGCCGTAGTAGGTGCCGAGCAGCGCGAAGAGCGCGGTGTTCTGCGAGAGCGGCATCAACTGCCCGTTACAGAAGGCCCAGCCAGTCGGGGGGAAGTTAAAGGGGAAGATTCGGATTTCGGCTAGAAACTGGTCGGACATTTTCTTCTCCTTAGGTCTGTGTGGGGAATATCCCGAAGAGCGAGATGATGAAGTTGATGACGAGGAACGGCTGCGTGTTCTCGTGCGGCTGGCTGCCGCCGACGGGCGTGACCGCGTTGGCGTTCAGGGTCTGCCCCGGCACCTGCGCCGTGTAGAGCTTGATGTTGGGCGAGTCGCTCAGGAGGTCGTTCGTCGGGTCGCTCAGCGTGCCGGTGGCGGTCGTCGCGATCATCGCGTGGTTGTGGACGGGGATCTGCTGCACGGTCAGCGTCTCCTGCTCGGTGCCGGCCATCTGGCCTATCTGGTAGGTCGTCCCGTCGGGCCCGTTGCCCATGTGGACGGGGACGCGGCTGGCGAGGTTCGGCAGGTTGAAGGTCGACTCGCCGTCGCCGCCGTAGGTCGTGCCGATGAGCTGGAAGAGCGTCTCGTTCTCGGCGATGGGGAGCTGCTGCCCCTGGCAGAACAGCCAGCCGAGGGGGGCGAAGTTGCCCGCGAACATCCTGATCTCTCCGACATATGGTTCTGGCATTCTTCTCCTCCTCTAGTTCTGCGACGGGAAGATGCCCTGGAGCGCGATGATAAAGTTCAGCACCAGGTAAGGCATCATGTTGTTATGCGGCTGGCTGCCGCCGACGTTGGTGACGGCGGCGGGGTTGAGCGCCAATAAGCCGCCGCTGTTGGCGGACTGGTACATGTTGTTCGCCTTGCCGAGGAGGGAGTTAGAAGGCACGGGGGCGCTGGCGTCCTGCGTGGTGCCCTGCAAGAAGTGGACGTGCTGCGGCATCTGCTGGATGTTGAGCGTGACGCTCGTCGACCCGGCCGCCTCGCCGAGGTTGTGGCCGTTGCCCATGTGGATGGGCAACCTCCCCTGCAGGTTGGGCAGCGCGAAGGTCGTCTGCCCGTTGCCGCCGTAGGTGGTGCCGAGCAGCGCGAAGAGCGCCTGATTCTGATTGATGGGGAGGAACTGGCCGTTGCAGAAGGCCCAGCCCTTGGGGGGGTAGTTGAAACTGACTATTTTTATCTCACTGAGGAACGGTTCGGACATTAGTCACTCCTTGGCATGTGGGCTTCGAGAGCGTGGTGTTGAAGGCTTTGTCGCGGTTCTCGCGCCCGGGCGTATCCCGGGCGGGGTCGACAGTTGGAAAGCTGGGAAGTGCTGACCTGGATCGCGCCCCTGGATTCTGGCAGTAAAGATAGTCCCGGGATGCTTAGCTCGCGAGGACTTTGTAGAGCGGTTGTCCGAAAAAGCGAAGCGGCGAGAATTTTACCCGCGCCGTAACCAATTTGCAAGAAAGATATTAAACAAAGTTAGGGATTGTCAGTCGCGCCCGTGTGTCATACACTGTTTTGAAGCGGAGTAGGAGGATTTTCTCCGCGCCCACCCCTACGGTCAGGAGCAACGAATACAAAATATGTCAGTCACACGACGCAGTTTTCTGAAGTCTGGGGCAATCTCTGTCCTCGCGACGGCCGCCCTCGTCGGGGCCGCCCCCGCCGTTTTCGGCCAAGTCGGCACAAGGCCCGACCCCGCGCTCGATTTCCGAGTCCCCTTTGAGGCACAGCAGAGCCCGCTCTTCTACTTCAGGCGCGAGACCTTCCAGCCCTACATCGGCGGCACCTTCCGCGTCAGCGCGGGCGCGCGCTCAGTCAACATGACGCTCCAGAGCGTCCGCGACTGCACGCCGGGCCCGGAGAACAAGTCCACGCCGAAGTCGCGCCCGACCGACTGCTTCGCGCTCGTCTTCCGCGCGAACGGCAAGCTGACCGACCTGACGACGATCTACGATGTCGAGCACGGCGCGCTGGGGAAGTTCGCGCTCTTCATGACGCGCCGCGACGGCCCGCGCGGCACGTACTTCTACGAGGCGGTCTACAATCGGGTCCTCTAAAAGTCCCCACCGGCTTATAAAGCCCCCTCCGGCTTAAAATTTCCTCTCACAAGCGTTAGTATTCGCGGCGGCCCCGGCGCGGCGCGCTACCCGTGCGTGCGCCGTGAAGGGCTAGATTGTCGGGAGGGGAGTTCTTAATGATGGGCGGAGGAGTCGAGATCGAGGCGGGCGGGGGGCGCAAGGTCGCGCTGAGACCCGCGGCGGCGGCGGACTACGAGGAGCTGGTGCGCATCTACGCCAGCACGCGCGCGGACGAGCTGGCGCAGGTCACCTGGTGGGACGACGCGCAGAAGCTCGCCTTCTGCCGCTCGCAGTACGACGCGCAGAAGGCCGAGTACGAGCAGCGCTACCCCGAAGCCGAGTACGACGTGATTCTGCTCGACGGCCGGACGGCCGGCCGCCTCTGGGTGGGGCGCGACGAGGAGGAGATAC
>DASVSK010000454.1:0-4309 GCA_036388135.1 Pyrinomonadaceae bacterium
CTCTCAACAGTCCTGAAAGAGAAGCGGCTCGTTAAACGCGCTCTTTATAACCTGGATGTCAACCGCCTTGTCTCAAGGCAAGTGAGCATTATAGTGATTCCGTTTCGTTTGTCAACTGCCTGCGGCAAAAAATTTCACCCGCGAGACAAACGGGCGTTTTTGGCGGTTTTTTAGCTAAATTCAACCTACCGAGGCTTATTGATTTTCGGTAGCTCGCTTAAAGATTCGACCTTCAATAGGCCTCTCTCATTCGTGTATGCCTTAAATCCGGCATCCTTCAGTTGCCCGTCTGCCTGTACGCGGACGGTGAAGGTTTTAGTGTCGCCTTTCCCTTCGACGCGGAGGGGCAGATAGCCATTCACATCTGGGCTCCGGTAGGCGGTGTAGTGCTCCTGCCTGTCCTTGTCGTAGCCCAGAACGTAGACGCGGTCGAAGTCCGGCGAGTCGGGGCCGTTGGCGTCTCCGGTGCTGCTCTTTTCGAGGATCACCCAGCTGCCCGGCCGAGTCTCTTTCGCCGCATCCTTATCCTTCACCGCCGTCTGCTGCACCCCCGACTCGTCGCCGTCGAGCCTCTGCCAGGCGACGAACTCGCGCCCGGTTCTGTAGAAGATGATGTCGCTCGGGACCGTCAGCTCGACCTGTTTCCCGAAGACCCACCCGGCCGGCGCGGGGGAGATGGACTGCGGGAGACGCACCTTGTACCAGAGTTCGTCGACCTCCTCGGGCGTCTTCTGCTCCTCCTTCTCCCTCTTGGAGCGCGCCGAGCCCTGTTCGGCGGAGCCTGCCTTCGGGACGTCATCGCTCTCGGTCGTCTCCAACGCCTTCGGGCGCGGGACGCGCTTCCAGCCCATGATGTCGAACCGCGAGCCGCTTTCGAGCTTCATTAGGATGTTGTCGTTGCCGTTGCGGTCGGGCGAGAATCTGATGTTGGTGCTGGCGCGTAGCTGGCCCGAGGCCTGTGGTGGGATGTCGCCGTCTTCGCGGGCCAGCCTGCGCGAGCGCTCAATCATCTCGTGCGAGATGACGTTGCGTGCCTCGATCCAGCCTTCTACGGGTTCCGCTTCACGCGTGCGCACGTGAAGCCACTGCTCGCCCGTGTCGGGGACGGTGACGGAATCCATGATGTCCAACTCGTCGCCGCGCACGACCTCTTTCAGGTCTGCGGCGACCACGGCGGTCGAGCTTCTGACCTGAGCGCGGCGAGCGATGACGGCGCCGATCTCTTCCTTACCGGCGAGCGTGCTACAGGCACAGCTAACGAATAAAAGCAGGAGAATCGAGGCGGGCTTAATGAACTTCATTTCTGGATCAACGTGTTCGAATGATGAACTGGCGGAGAGCGAGTCGCGCCCGGCGGAGACGCATGCGCAAGCCGGCGGTGCTGCGGGGAATCATCGCGGCGCGCGTTCTCTCAAACGCTCGTGGAGCTTTCGCGACTCCGCGTCCCGGCCCTCATTGTAACCCAACTTGCGGAGTAACTCCCGCTGCGCGGGTTCGAGTGAATCGGCGACGCCGACGTGCGTTCGAGCGCCACCCGGCTTCACCTCCAGCCCGAACTGCCCGAGCAGCGGGGGCAGCGTAATCTCTGCCGCGCTTTCGACGTGATGCTCGACGAAGCCGCGCATGCCGTTCACCCCGCCGAGGATTTCGGACACGGCGCGGTCACCGTCCTCGCGTCTTTCGCCCCGCCCGTACTGCCTTTGCAGCTCCCTGTAGACGGCGTCCAGAGAACTCTTCCCGCCCGTCTGCCGCATGAGCGTGAGGTCGTAGAGGAAGGCGACGAGCAACCCTTTGTGATAGACGAGCGCGGGGTTCCCCGACCAGCGACGCTGCGAAGCCTCCAGCAGCGACACCTCTTTCGTCCCGCGCGCCGCCCTGTATGAATCGTAAGCGCGGCCGAGCGCGCCCAGGTAATCGCTGAAGGTCAACTGCCCGCGCCGCATCCCCGCGCGCAGGGCGACGTAGTTGGTGAAGCCCTCGTAAAACCAGCCGTACTCGCCCCCGAGCCCCAGGCCGTTGGGCACCCAAAGGTGAAAAAGCTCGTGCGTCAGCGCGCCGTCGAGCTGCGCACGCGCGGCCAGCTTTGAGGGCAGGCGGCCGGACAGGAGCACGACCGTTGCGCCGCGCGTCTCCGCGCTCCAGAGGTTTCCGGCCGCGCCCTGCTGCGGCAGCGGGAGGAGCAGGAGCGAGGGGCGTTTGAGCGTGACGCCGCCGCCCATGGTCTCCTGATGAAGCTTGAGAATCTCCTCCGCCGAATCTACGGCCTCGGCGTCGGAAAAAGCCCACTCTCCGGCGGTCGCCAGCGTGAAAGCCGTCCCTCCGGCGCGGCCGCGCCGCTCCCTCAAGTCGCGTCCGACGGCGAAGACCGCGCGCTCGGCGTCGGCTACGTCGAACAGACCCGCGGCGCTTCCCTCTTCGGCCGTAGACACTTTCCAGCCGGGCGGGAGCGACAGCTCTACTTTTGCGTTCTTGAGCGGCAGCGGCAGGAGGTCTGCGAGCATGAGAAGGCCGCGGTCGGCCGTCAACCAGGAGACGTGTGAAGAGTCGGAGATGAAGGCGGGCGGGTCGAGCTTCATCTCGTAAGAGAAGCTCGACGCCGGCCGCTCCGCCGTGAACTCGCCGGGCGCGAGTTTTCTGACGTTGACGGGAGCGCCGCTTTCGTCATACAGCGCGAAGTTCTCGACCCGCTCGGCGAGTCCGCCCGCCCGCCCGTAGAAGTTTCTCAACGACCAGGCGTTCGCGCCGCCGCCTCTCTTCCCCTCGACGTGAATGCGGGCGGGGTTTCCTGAGAGGACTTTTATCTTCACGTCGAGTGCCTGCGCGAACGCGGCGGGCGTCACGACCCAGAGCGGCAGAAGCGTTACGAGTATCTTGAAAAGGCTTGCGGCGGCGGTTTTAAAGGTTATCCGCATGGGATTTATGCGCGGCGCTTTCAACACTTGAATCACTTTCTCGAATCTGCCCGGATTCTATTCGCCGAGCAACTACTGTAGCAAACCGGGCGGCGCGTTACTGTGAAAACGCGCCGCCCGGTTTTGTCGCCTCACGACTGTCGCCCGCTCAGAAGTAGCGGATGGTGTAGGTGAAGCGTATGCCGCGGCCGATCTCGGGCGCGAGGTCTTTGATGAAGGAGAGGTGGTTGCGGTAGAGGCGGTCGCCGAGGTTGAAGGCGTTGACCGAGAAGACCTGCGCGTAGTGCGGGCGGGCGATGGTGTAGGAGGCCACCACGTCGAAGACGGCGTAGCCGGGCGTCCGCGTCTCGGTCGGGAAGATGCGGGACTGGTCTCGGACGAAGGTCGCCTCCGGCCTCACGTTGAAACCCTTGTAGCGCCAGTCGAGCCCCACGCGCGCGCGCATCGGCGGGATGCGCGGCAGGGGCGTCTCGGTCTCCTTCAACTGGGCGTTGACGTAGTCGTAGCCGAGGTTGACCCAGAGGTTCTCGTGCGCCGCGACCTCCAGGCTCAGCTCGGTTCCGTAGAAGCGGCTGTCGGCCTGGTCGTAGACCGCCTCGATCAGGTTGTCTTCTATCTCGCCGGTCGGCGCGAGGAAGACGAAATCCTTGATGTCGTAGTAGTAGAAATTCGCCACGCCGCGTACGCGCTTCGAGTCGTGGCGGAGCGAAAAGTCGATGCCGTCGTTGCGCTCGCGCGTGAGCAGCGGGTTGCCGGTCTCGAAGGTCAGGTTCCCGAGGTGTGGGCCGTTGTTATAAAGCTCTTCGAGCGCGGGGGCGCGGTAGGAGTGCGTGTAGTTGGAGACGAAGGCCCCGTTCTCCCAGAGCTCGACGCGGACGCCGGCCGCGCCCGAAAATCCCGTGAAGGAGCGTTTGAGCGCGCCCTCCGGGCTGTAGCCGTTGTGCTCGACGCGCCCGCCGAGCTGGAACCTGACGCGCTCAAAGTCAATCTCCTGGAGGCCGAAGACGGCGAAGTTGTTCTGAATCGTCGGCGGCGCGAGCGCCTCCTCGCCGACCGTCTGGTAGTCGCGGCGGAAGCCGGAGAAGCCCCAACTGCCGGTGAAGCGCCCGGTCTTGCGCTGGTCGAACACGCCGCGGAGCATGAAGTTCTTGTTACTGAAGTGCGTGCCGACCTCGTCGCCTTCGAGTTCGTCGTGCGCGTAGTCGCTGTAGTCGAGCGTCAGGCGGAAGCCGTTGACGAAGCCGCCGAGGTCGCGCCACCCGCCGTTGAACCTGAAGTTGTGGCGGCGCGCCTCGACGGAGACGTCGGAGCCCGCCTCCTCGCCGCCCGTCTCGAAGAACGTGGCGAAGGGGATGCCGTAGCGTCGCCGGTCGTGGCCGTAGGTGAAGCTGGCGAAG
>DASVSK010000455.1:0-3461 GCA_036388135.1 Pyrinomonadaceae bacterium
GCGCGCGCCGCGACCTGCGCGATGCCGTTGCCCATCGTGCCCGCGCCGACGACTCCGATGATTTCAGACACTTCTTTTTGCTCTCCCGAAGAAACTACTGCCCGCGCCAGTCGGGCGGCTGCGGCGGCGGGACGTACTCCCGCGGGCGGCTCGACTGCTGCGAGCGCTGCGCCTCCCAGCCGAAGGTGTTCGCGTCGGGCAGGGGCGGCGCGTTCCAGTTCTGCCCCGCCATCTGCCCGCGCCCCCCCGCGCCGTGGAACCCCTCGCCCTGCCCGAACATGAACCAGAGCGTGTAGACGCACAGCGCCGTCCCGAACGGGAAGCTGACGGCCTCGACGCACGCGGCGACGACGGCCGCCACGCGCGCCCAGCTCTTGCGCCTGAGCATCGCGTAGCCCGCGAGGATCGGCGGCAGCCCGAAGACGACCGCGAGGAGGAGCATCAGCAGGCCGAAGATGCCGAAGATGGCGGTCAACTCCGACGGCGTGTTCGGGTCGGCGGCGGCGATGCCCCCGATGGCGAGGAAGAGGGGGACGAGGATGATCATCATCAGGGCGTTAAAGCCGCCGTAGATGAGGTGCATGATGCCGATAACCTTGTTGTGATCCTGGGGGGTCATTCGGGGACTCCGTTTCTCGCGCCGCCTTAGCGCTCGACCGCCAGCGCCACGGCGTTGCCGCCGCCGAGGCAGAGCGCGGCGAGGCCGCGGCGCGCGTCCCGACGCCTCATCTCGTGGAGCATCGTCGTCAGCAGGCGCGAGCCCGACTGGCCGATGGCGTGGCCGAGCGCGACCGCGCCGCCGTTGACGTTCACGCGCTCGGGGTCGAGCCCCAGCTCGCGGATGATGGCGATGGCCTGGACGGAAAACGCCTCGTTCAGCTCGATTAAATCGACCTCGTTGAGCGACCAGCCCGCCTTCCGCACGACCTTCCGGATGGCCTCGACGGGGGCCATCATCACCAGCTCGGGCTGGATGCCCGAGGTGGCCTGCGCCGCCACCCGCGCCAGCGGCTCGACGCCCAACTGCCGCGCCCTCTCCTCCGAGGTGACGACGAGCGCCGAGGCCCCGTCGTTGACGCCGGGCGCGTTGCCGGCCGTCACCGTCCCCGTGTCCCTGAAGGCCGGGCGGAGCTTGCCGAGGGCTTCGATAGACGTGTCCTCGCGCACGGCCTCGTCCGTGTCGAAGACGAGCGCCGCGCCCTTCTTCTGCGGAATCTCGACGGGCAGGATTTCGTCGCGGAATTTCCCGGCCTTGATGGCGGCCGCGGCCTTGCGGTGCGAGTTGAGCGCGTACTCGTCCTGCTCCTGGCGCGTCACGCCGTAGCGCTCGGCGACGACCTCGCCGGTGTTGCCCATGTGGTAGTTCTCGAAGGCGCACCACAGGCCGTCGTGAATCATCGAGTCGACGAGCTTGCCGTCGCCCATCCGCAGCCCCTCGCGCGCCTGCTTCAGCAGGTAGGGCGCGTTCGACATCGACTCCATCCCGCCCGCGACGACCACGTCCGAGTCGCCGAGCTGGACGCCCTGCGCGGCCATCATCACCGACTTCAGCCCCGACCCGCAGACCTTGTTGATGGTGACGGCCGAGACGCCGAACGGGACGCCGCCGTGCAGCGCCGCCTGCCGCGCCGGGTTCTGACCCAGCCCCGCCTGCACGACGCAGCCCATGATGACCTCGTCGACCTCCTCGGGCGCGACGCCCGCGCGGCGGACGGCCTCGCGGACGACCATCGCGCCGAGCTGCGGCGCGGTGAAGCCTTTGAGCGCGCCCAGGAACTTCCCCGTCGGCGTGCGCGCGGCGCTGATGATGACCGCCTCTCTTCTGTCGGGCATGATTCGCCCTTCCCTTCCGCGCACCGAACCCGCGGGCGGGGCGCGCTTGATGATGGTTTAAGAATTTAAAATGTTTAGCCCAAAGAGCGATTATACGTTGGCTCGGGGGGGTGTCAAGCAAGGGATTCCGGGCGGCCCGGCGGCGTCGTTGAAAAGCCTCTCGCCGCGGTGCTAGACTCGACGCGGCCTTTGATTTCGTCGCGCGAAAGTCGCCCCGGAGAACTCTTTCCTTCCAAGTCTTACCACTATGCAAGCTCTCATTCTCGCAGGCGGCAAGGGGACGAGGCTGAGGCCGCTGACGGTCTACACGCCTAAGCCGGTGGTGCCGGTCTGCAACCGCCCCTTCCTGCTCTACCAGCTCGACACGCTCCGCCGCGCGGGCGTCACCGACGTCACGCTCTCGCTCTCCTACCAGCCGCACAAGATCGAGCAGCAGCTCGGCGACGGCTCCGACTTCGGCGTCAAGATCAACTACGTCGTCGAGCCGCAGCCCCTGGGGACGGCCGGCGCGTACAAGTTCGCCGAGGACGTCATCCGCGAGCCGACCGTCGTCTTCAACGGCGACATCATCACCGACCTCGACCTCAGGGCCGTCATCCGCGAGCACGACGCGCGCGGCGCGGTCGCCACGGTCGTCCTCGCGCCCGTCGAGAACCCCTGCGTCTACGGCGTGGTCGAGTCGGGCGACGGCGGCCGCGTCACGCGCTTCGCCGAGAAGCCCAGCGCCGACGAGTGCGGCGTCAACACCGTCAACGCCGGCACCTACATCCTCGACCCGAAGGTGCTCGACTTCATCCCGGCGGGCGAGAACTACTCCTTCGAGTACGGCCTCTTCCCGGACCTCCTCGCGCGCGGCGAGAAGTTCTACGCGCACGTGCCCGAGTCGGCCTATTGGATAGACATCGGCGCGCCCGCGCGCTACCTGCAAGTCCACCACGACATCCTCGCCGGGCGCGTCGGCGGCGTGAAACTCGACGCGCGCCGCGGCGACTCGGACATCGCGACGCACGCGGAGATTGACGCCCTCTCGCTCATCGCCGACGGCTGCACCGTCAAGCCCGGCGCTCAGGTCGTCAACTCGGTGCTCGGCGAGGGCGTCCACGTCGAGGAGAAGGCGCGCGTCGAGAACTCGGTCGTCTGGCCGCACACGCGCGTCGGCGCGGGCGCGCAGGTCTCGGGCGCGGTGGTCGGGCGCGGCTGCCACGTCGGCCGCGCGGCGCAGGTCGGCGCGGGCTCGGTGCTCGGCGACAAGACGAACCTCACCGACTACACGCAGACCGGGGGCGCGCTGTGAGCGAAAGCCGCGAGCGCCGCGCGCCCATCCGCTTCGGCACCGACGGCTGGCGCGCCGTCATCGCCGACGAGTTCACCTTCGAGAACGTCGAGCGCGTCGCGCAGGCTTACGCCGGTTTCGTCGGGCGTTCGTCCCCCGGCGCGCCGCACGTCGTCGTCGGTTACGACCGCCGCTTCCTCTCCGAGCGGTTCGCGGAGCGCGCGGCCGAAGTCCTCGCGGGCAACGGAATCTCGGTCGCCCTCTTCGACTCGGACGTCCCCACGCCGCTCGTCTCTTGGGCGGTTCGCGAGCGCGGCGCGGCCGGCGGCGTCGTCGTCACGGCCTCGCACAACCC